>CAITIF010000263.1 GCA_903892365.1 uncultured Pirellula sp.
AGACACCGCTGGAGAAAGGTAAGATTTCCCAGCCCCAATTCGTCCAAATAACATGCAAAACGATTCTCTCCTGAAAAGCAAAACAAGAAGATGAACATCAACAAACATACTGCCACTTGGTCCGCCGTTTTGACCGGATTCTCTGCACTTCTGCTCGCCGGGATCGTATCGTTCGGGTTTGCTCAAAGCCCTGGCGAAACAGAGAAAAAATCGAACTCACCACTAGCGGAAAAAACAAAAGTGAAAACGGAAAAAGCAATTTTGGCAGGGGGTTGTTTCTGGGGAATGGAAGATCTATTCCGCAAGCAGCCTGGCATTATCTCGACGCGTGTAGGCTATTCGGGTGGCGACGTGAAAAATGCGACCTATCGCAACCACGGAACCCATGCGGAAGCGATTGAAGTGATTTTCGATCCGAGCAAAACCGACTTTCGCAAGGTCCTTGAATTCTTCTTTCAGATTCACGACCCAACCACTAAGAATCGGCAAGGGAATGACCGAGGCATGTCGTATCGTTCGGCCATTTACTTTACGAGCGACGAACAAAAGCGAGTTGCTCTGGATACCATTGAGGACGTGAACGCATCAGGGATTTGGCCTGGCAAAGTGGTCACCGAAGTCGAAGCAGCGGGAGACTTCTGGGAAGCTGAACCGGAACATCAGGACTATTTGGAGAGAAATCCTGGTGGTTACACCTGCCATTACCCCCGGAAAAATTGGGTTCTGCCCAAGCGATCCAGCGACAGCAAGTAATTGCCGGAAGCATTGGATGTTGAAGTTGTTTTCGAACTCATGCTGAACCCCTCGTTTTCTCAATCGCAATGAGTCCGAAACATGCGTCGAATTCTGATTGCTGAATGCAAGCAAGAAGTATCTACCTTCAATCCTCACTTGAGCCAATATGGTGACTTTCGAGTTCGATATGGCCAGGACTTGCTGAGCTACCATCGGTCGGTCAGGAATGAGATTGGCGGAGCTTTAAGTGTCTTCGACGCGCAACCAGAAGTGGAGATTCGGCCGGCCTATAGCGCCTGCTTTATCACTTCAGGTGGGACTTTGGCAGCTAGCGCATGGCATAGGATTGCTCATGAATTTCTCGAGAGCATTCGCACTGCGCCGACAGTCGACGGTGTGTACTTGTGCATGCATGGCGCGATGGCAAGCCAAGACGAACTCGACCCAGAAGGTTATCTGATTGAAGAGACTCGCCGTCTGCTCGGAAACGATGTCCCTATTGTGGTCTCGTTAGACTTGCACGGGATACTAACGGATCGAATGGTTGAACATTCCGATGCCATTGTTGCCTACCATACTTACCCACACGTCGACTTTTTTGAAACGGGGCAGCGGGCAGCTCGGTTGTTAATCAAAGTCTTGGATGGGGCTCGTCCGGTGACTGCCAAGGTCGCAATCCCCGCATTGGTCCGCGGTGATGAATTGATTACAGCGACTGGCTTGTTCGGTCAAAGCATTCGCATAGCTCAACAATTGGAATCCGAGCCGGGAGGGCTTTCCGCTGGCATGTTCATTGGCAACCCCTTTACGGACGTTCCAGCGCTTCAAACTTACAGCTTCGTCGTGACGGATAACAACCCCGTGATGGCGGAACAGGAAGCGATCCGTATTGCGGAGAGTTTTTGGCCCAATCGTCATCGCATGCGAGTTCCATTGATCAGTCTTGATGAAATGGCCAATCGAATGCTAGAACCCAATCAAGGCACCATCGCGATTGTGGATGCCGCGGATGCAACCAGTTCTGGCGCTTCCGGGGATAGCAATGCAATTCTGAAAAAGCTAATTGAATGTGGATATCTTGGTAGAACGTTGTTGCCGATTGTCGATGCGCCTGCCGTGCTTCAGGCCTTTGAAGCAGGTGTCGGAGCAACGATTCGAACTCATGTGGGTGGAACGTTGGATGCTGGTCGCTTCAAGCCGATGAAGATCGAAGGTAGAGTGCGTCATTTGTCAGATGGCTTGTTTCGCAGCGAGTCTTTCGGCGAGGTCTGGGACTCTGGCCCGTCAGCCATTTTGGAATGCGATAACTTTACTCTTGCGATCAGCAGCCGAGCTGTAAGCTTGTACGATCGTTCGTTCTTTTATTCATTAGGGCAAAACCCACGAAACTTTGACGCCGTGGTGGTGAAGTCGCCTCATTGCCAACACCATATGTTTGCAGATTGGTGCCAGGAGATGCTCAATGTCGATGCACCTGGATCGTCCAGCGCGAATTTAGCGTACCTTGGGCATACGCGTTGTCCAAGGCCCATTTTCCCATTGGATCAGGATGTGGCGATGAAGCCAGTTGCAAAAATATTTTCCCGAGGAGATAGGAAGTCGTGAAGATCACCGAGATACGTTGTGCAGGCTTGAGGGGGGCAACGCCGGAAGGAGGCTGGAGCAACGAACTTCGGCCGGAGGATTGCGTTCACACCTTGATTGCAGTGCATACCGATTCAGGCATGGTGGGGCTTGGCAGTGTCTTCACTAACGACGCGTTGGTTCGCGCCTCGCTTGCGTTGCTGGAACCTTTGTTTGTCGGTGAGAGTGCATTGGAGCCTGAACGGGTCAGCGAAAAGCTTCATCAGCACATGTTTTGGCTCGGCAGGGGCGGATCGATCACTCATACGATCAGCGGGATCGATATCGCGTTGTGGGACTTACTAGGCAAGGCCACTGGCCAGTCCGTCGGTCGCTTGCTGGGCGGTCGTTATCGCGAGCGAGTTCAACCGTATGCATCTTTGTTGATGCAAGAGCCATCAAGAATGCGAGACAGCTTGTTGGCCGTCAAGGCTCAGGGGTTTCGAGCGTTCAAGATAGGTTGGGGCCCATTCGGTCGCGAAAGCAATTCGATGGACGAAGCCATTGTCAAAGCGGCTCGCGATGCCATCGGCCCGGATTCCTATTTGATGGTCGATGCCGGCGGGAGTGATGCCTATTGGACCAACGGTTACAAGTGGGCATTACGTGCTGCTCGGATGCTGGCGGATTATGACGTGTATTGGTTCGAAGAACCGCTGCAACCCGATGCGATCGAAGATTTCGTGTTACTGCGCGAGCATTCGCCGATTGCGATCGCTGGCGGCGAGGTTCTGACACGCAGGCAATCGTTTCAACCATGGCTACAAGCGCGAGCCTTTGACATCGTGCAACCTGATGTGACCAAGGTTGGTGGTATCAGCGAAGAACGGCGTATCGCCTGGATGGCGCAGGATTATGGAGTACGATTCATACCTCATGGCTGGAATACAGCGGTCGGTTTGGCGGCAGACCTACAACTGGCATCAGCCTTCGCCGGCACCAATTTTGTGGAATACTTGACAGGTTCGCCTTTCATCGACGAAATCACGATTGGGGGCTGGACATTAGATTCAGAAGGCATGCTGAACATTCCTAATCAGCCTGGTCTTGGCTTGGAATTAGATCCAGACGTCATCGCCAAATACTCGGGAATCAAAACACTCTTGCAAGACTAACATCACCAGCAAGCAACACCGCAACTTCATAAGAAACTTCCTGAGACACCCAAAACCGTGCTGGCTTAGGTCATTCATGGTACACGGTCGCCAAAATACAGAATTTTCGACACTCATGTCGATTCTAAGGTAAGCCAGGCAAAATCACCCTGAAATCGTTACCTGCGTGAGCTTTCGATGAACCAATCCATAATCCAATACAACATCCGCATTTCAGAGTGCACCTGGTAACGAGCTTGATTGTTATTGCGACAACCGGAGTGACGAACGCAGCAATGGGAAACTGGGAAAGATTCGAGCAAGAATGAAACAGCGGACCATTCTATTCACTCGGAGACGTTGGGATCGCCTGTTTGCGCTCGCGACTGTTGCGGCGGGGATTGTCGCTGGGATTTGCCTGAAGCTTATTCAAACGTGCTTCTCCGCATTCGAAACATATTTGGATAGAGATTAATAGCTCGATTCAGATATCTTAAACCGCGTAGGCTTACCAACCCAACGGCTCCCCGTTAGTTTGCTAGATGCCATCAGTTAATACTTCTTAATAGATTCAAAACCAACAGATGCGATGAATCGTGTCGGCTAGCGTGCTAGCCGACGCTTAAGCTGTGCGAGCGGTAAGGCATTGAGAACATTTTCAACCGTGGCCCCGGCCCGACGAGCTTGCGTTATTCCAAACTTCATCAGGTCCAAGTTGCTGATCGAATGCGCGTCCGTATTGATCACGATGGTCACACCGGCTTGAATCGCGGCCATTGCGTTGAGATCATTCAGATCCAATCGAGCGGGATGGGCATTCAGTTCCAGAAACTTATGATGTCGCTTTGCTGCATCGATCATGACAGAGACATCGACGTCATAGGCTTCACGTCGCCCAATCAATCGGCCTGTTGGATGAGAAATAGCGTGGACGTATGGATTCTCGATGGCATTAAGAATGCGCTGTGTGATTTGATCGCGAGGCTGCTTCTGTCCGTAGTGAATGCTCGCCGTTACCCAATCGGCTTGCGCCAGGCAATCGTCCGAAAGATCCATGGCGCCGTTTTCTAAGATATCGCATTCGATTCCTTTGAGTATCCAAAACGATCCGTCCGATTCCTCGTTGATCGCATCAATGGCTTTCCATTGTTGCAACAAACGCGATTCATCCAGCCCGCGAGCCATGCTGACGCGTTTCGAGTGGTCGGTGATGGCTATGTATTCCAATCCTCGTTGTTTTGCGGCCAAGACCATTTCCTCGATGGTATTTTCGCCATCGGTTGCGGTTGTATGCATATGCAAGTCGCCTCGAATATCTGACAACTGGATCAGCTGATCGAACCTTGCTTGGTGTTGGGATTCGAATTCTCCGCGATCTTCCCGCATTTCCGGAGGCACCCATGGCAAACCGATCAAAGCATAGACATCCCGCTCATCCGCCCCAGCCAAAATCTTATTATCATCGTTGACGTCGTAGACACCGTACTCGTTGATTTTCATTCCCTTGGACTTCGCGAGTCCTCGCACACGGACATTGTGTTCCTTGCTGCCAGTAAAATACTGAAGGGCCGCTCCCCAAGATTCGGCTGCGACAACTCGGAGGTCCACTTGGAACGAATCGGTTACGCGGACGCTCATTTTGGTATCACCGCGCTGAAGCACTTCTTGAACTGCTGCAAACTCTGCAAAGCGATCCATGACGGCATTCGCATCGCGGCTAACGATCAGCATGTCCAAATCACCGACGGTTTCTTTTCCCCTTCGGTAGCTACCCGCAAAATCCAATCGTTCGACGGAAGAGCATGTCAGCATATGACTGCGGAGTCTTTCGACCAGGCTGTCCGCTTGATCAATCGATAGTCGAAGTGCGGCTTTCTCGGCAATCTGCATGTTCTGCAAAATGGATTGTTGCGTTTTCAGCCCAAACCCTTTCAGCGATGCGACGGAACCTGCTTCGCAAGCCGCGCGAAGGCTGGGCAAATCGAAGACGCCCAGTTCTTGGAAGAGCTTCATCGCTTTCTTCGCGCCCATCCCAGGAACCTGCATGATATCGCGCAGGGTCGGAGGAACTTCTTGACGTAGCTTTTCGATTTGAGGCAAACGTCCGGTTTGGATCAAGACTTTGGATTTGTCCGCGAGCGTGGATCCGATCCCTTCGATGGAGGTAAGGTCGACATCTAATTCGACAAGTTTTGCAATCGATTCGGAATGGTCGCGGATGGCCTTGGCACCGTTCCGGTAAGCTCGAATACGGAAGGCGTTCTCCCCCGACAGTTCTAGCAAGTCCGCCATTTCTTCGAAGACATTCGCAATCTCAACGTTAGTGATCATTTGGCAGCCTTAACCTAGCGGTGAATCAATTGTCCAGTCCGATTTCGAAAGCCCGCTCTAGGCTATTCTTGGAAACGACCCCTTCTTTCTTCCATGTCTCGATGATTTGATAGGCAGAAGCAGGTAATCGATCGCCAAAGATCCGCCCGGTCTGGGGGACGGCATTGAGAATCGCTCGGATACCAGCCAAGCGTTCATCGGGTAGATTGCTAGGGATGGAGTCGGTCGAAAACAGAAGATGATCCAATCGCGGCGTGCAAACTCCGAACTGAGCCGATTGGTCGATATCGATTTGTACAATAAGAGCGCTCAAGATTGGATTGCACAGCAATGCCACCACGCGTTCTTCGTCATTCACGCAGCCGGTATCGACAATACGTCCATTGAATCCTGCTTGGCCGTGACTGAGCATCCCGAAGTCGACATTTCGAAGCCGCAGTTGTTCGGCAAACTGTTGGATAAGAACATCCGATGAGGGGCTCTTCACCACACCGATGATTTTGATGTGCCCTTGCTCATCTTCGGGAAACAGCATCGCAACGATGGCGTCCCCTACCTTCTGAGGTTTCCCGTAGAGAGGTGAGACGTGCGGAGAAAGCGAGGGTCCAGCGTTCACTTCGACCACCGCTCCTCGTTGTTCGCTGAGAGGCACAGAGATATCCGTGGCGAGAATGTCTAAGCCAGCAATATCGAGCCCCACGACTCTCGCGGCCAAAACAGCTTGCTCAGCGGTTTCTGGGTGCACATCTTCGGTGCAGTCCGTTGTTAAATCTCCCGTCCTTTGGACAACGACTCGTTTTCCGGCAGGTGGAATCGAATGGAGCTGGAATCCCTGCTTACTTAGTTCGATAATTGCGGGTTCAGTGAGTTTGATGACACCCAATGGATCGGTGTAAGCTTCACCGCGACGAGGGTCTTGGTTTTCTTTTGCGACCAATTGTTCTATGGTTAACACTCCATCACCGACGACACATTCGCTGTGTCCTTTGGCTGCCGCGACCAGTCGATTGCCTACGACGAGCAATCGATGATGGTGTCCCAGGGCAAACTGTTCGACAAGGATGTCGTTCGTCTCGCCATCCTTCACCGCCCAATCGTAGGCTTTCAGAATTTCAGGCTTCGTGCTTAGCTCGATCGAGATACCGCGTTGATGATTTGCGTTGCAGGGCTTAACAACGATAGGGAATCCGATTTCATTTGCCGCCAACCACGCATCTTCAGCACTGGTCACTGCTCGACCGTGTGGCACTGGAACGCCAACTTGCCGCAGCAGTCGTTTGGTTAAGTCTTTGTCGCTTGCGATAGCTTCGGCGATGGCGCTGGTCGCATCGGTTTCCGCAGTCCAAATACGCCGCTGATGACGTCCCTCCCCTAACTGGACCAAGGAGCCGCTGTTCAGACGCAAATAAGGGATGTTACGTCTACGAGCGGCACGAAGGATTGCTCGCGAGCTAGGGCCAAGTCGAACGTCGTCCGCAAAGTCGAACAGTTCGCGAACTTTCAGTCCTAACGGAAAGTCGATCAGCGGTGCTTCTGAAGTGAGCCAATCTCGAGCAAAGCTGACACATTTTTCAGTTAACGATTGCTCTTCCATTTCGATTGCAAAAACATTCGTGGCAGCGTTCGTTGAACCGCTTGTCGCGGATGCTGGGGATCGCAATGCGATGGCAGAAGGGAAGTCGCGAGTCGGAACGCCGGCCATGGCCGAAAACCATCGAGCGCATTGAAGCCATAGTTCGACCCCACTGACGCCTGATTCAATTCTTCTGACTACGGATTCCGCGTTAGCAACGCTTTGCGGATGGCTGGTCGTGAATTGCTTTGCCTCTAAGAACGCTTGAAGAATTCCAGCAACCGAAGCGGCTTTGGCGGGTAAATCCGACAAGGCAAACCCGATATCGTGGACTTCCAAGATAGGGGTCGAAGACCAGCGGTTCGGGCCTCGTAAGGCTACAAAATGATACGTTCGCATAAGTGACGGGATGTACGCGCAATCCATCGGGTAACTGAGTGGTTTTTCAGACTACCCCAAAAAAGATAGCCGGAACATTTTTGTCCCGGCCAATTCTATCGAACAGACAGGGCAGCTTCACCATGGAAGCCGCCATAGTGTAACAGTGATCTGGCTATTGCAGAGCCGTCACGGGGCGAAATCCTGACTTGTCATTTCCGGAGCGAACAGAATTGCTTGTTGAAACGGCGTTGACCACGCTCCCACCCTGAAATTCTGTTCCGGAAACCAACTGGATCACGTTATCCTTTTCGCGATTCTTTTGTTCCCATACCGTTCGATCATCGGGATCAAGCAGGGATGGGTTCCACTTCGGCTTGCTATCAAAATCTGCGGGGGCAGATAATGGTCGCACTCCCGAAAATGGCTCGTCCGGAAGCGTCGATGGAATCGAAGCGGCATTCATCATTTGATTCGGCGTGCTATTTCCGCTTGCGACTTCTGGGGCGGACCGAGACTGGCTGAGCTTATCGTTCAACGAAGCCGAGGCAGGATTCGTTCCTTCCTTGTCAATGGCAACCATCGGCAAACGTTGAACTTCGGTGGTTAGGCTTGGCTTGCTGGGTGGCATCCAAGCCGACGAACCGCTCGGTCCTGGAACACGAGTCGCCTCAGGATCACCGAAGCCGGTGTTCGGTTGGCCGGGAAACACTTGTTGGCTCGGCAAGACCTGACCGTTGGAAGCTGGCACGCCCAAGCTTGGATTGGTTAAGGCCGGATTAGACAGTGCAGGATTGGTTAAGGCTGGGTTAGCCAAGTTCGGGTTGGTAAGCGATGGATTAGCTCCGCCATAGACGTTTCCATTGGCGGTTGGCGTAGAGGAAAAGCTGGGCGGACCGACGGGAGTCACTGTTGCACCGGGGATGTTCGGTGGTGCCATTCCTGGAACGGACGTGTTTCCGGAGAGGGCAGAAGGTGCTGGAGCGAAACCACTTGGCACAGCCGATGCTGGTTGAACGCAAGTTCCGTTGGCACAGTAACCGTTCGGGCTTACAGGCATCCAAGCGGCGGTCGGGACAACTCCCGTGCCGATGGAAGCAGCAGTTACTGGTCCTGGTGTTATCGGCCCCGCGGCCCAATTCGTTGCCGGTAAGCTAGTGACAGGTATGCCGGCAGCAGGCATGCTGGCAGCATACTGGTTGGTTGCATAGGGGGTAGGAACATAAGGGCTCGAAAATGTCCTTGTTGGAAATGTAGTGGCAGGCATACCGGTTGCGGATCCGGAGCTGACAACAGGAGCCATTGGATTCATGGGTGCCATGGGAACACCCGAATTGGGAATCGTCTGATACGTGGGCAAATAGCCGCTGGTAACTGCCAATCCTGTCGGGTTGTATCCTGGGCCGGTGATACCTGGCCATTTGTTGGCTTGAGCACCATACTCACCCAAGATTGGCCTAGGTGCAATTACGGGCGGTCGTTGAGCTTGGTATTGATAAGAAGTGCAAGGTTGCAGGCTTGTGACAGTGGTTCCGTACCGAGGATCGAATGCGGTTACTGGACGATAGTAAGTAACAGGCACTCGTCCCCATTGAGTATCATACGCAGCCGTAGGAAGGGTTCCCGCAACCGTTTGGGGAAAGCCCGGTGCAAGAAGGGGGGCGTTGTAGGTAGGGGGTTGATTCGTTTGGTAACTACCGTACCCAAGCGTTTGATTTGCGGAATACGGCACTGCGGGATTCTGGACTGCTGGATTCTGGGCCACCAAGACGGGGCCCCCCACCGGGTAGACGGGTTGGTTACGTCCTAGAATCGAATCGAGCCATTGTCCAGCTTGAGAGTTTTCGGCGGTTACCATTGCGCTGCTCGCTGCAACAGAAACCATAAACAGTCGTTTTGCTGATAACATCATGGATGACAGATTCCTGACTTGGAAGAAAATACACAAACCGAGTTCCTCGCGAAAATAGGACCCATCGCGCGGCCAAGGTTCATCAATGAGATGCCATACCCCCGTCTAGGGTCAACCAAAACATGACTTTATTTTTCCGATCCTATCAACAGATCTCCGAGCCGGTTCGGGTTGTACCGGTCGTAACCATTGCATTGCGCCATCTTCTGACAAGTTATCTTTAATGAAAGTACTGTCTTCAAACCAAAATCCTCAGTGGGACAGATGGTTGTACCGTATAGGTTGCCCTGTTTGGGGATGCCGTACTTGGACCGATAGCGTTTACCCCAAAGGCACTTCTGCCGAGGCCATTTTGGGTTGGTACAGTTGCATGTTTCCGACCGTGGAAGGGAACAGTACATTTTATGCCGTTCCGCCAGCGGAGACTTTTCAGAAGTGGCGAGACGGTTCCGCAGAAACATTTCGGTTCAGCTTCAAATTCCCTCGAAGAATTTCGCACGACCTGAAGCTAGCGCAATGCGACCTCGAGCGAAAGGAATGGCTGGCTCGACTTGAAATCCTTCGCGATGCAGGACGGCTAGGCCCAACCTTTCTGCAACTGCCCCCCTCTTTTTCATTTCGTTACTATCCTCAACTTAAGGCGTTTTTGCGTCAACTACCGAGAGATTGGCCCTGGGCCGTCGAGGTCAGGCATTTAGATTGGTTCGATGAAGGGGACCAAGAAGCTCATCTCGAAGACTTGCTTCAATCCCTTGGGATCGACCGTGTCCTTTTTGATTCCAGCCCCCTCAATGCCTTGGAAGCCACCGACGCATCGGAGCAGGCATCGCAAAGGAGGAAACCCAAGAGTCCATTCCGAACCAGCATCACGGGCAAGCGTCCAATGCTTCGTTTGATTGGACGCAATTGTTTTGCGGAGGTTGAAGATTCTTGGAGGCAATGGTCGCAAATCGTTGCAAATTGGATACGCGACGGATATGAGCCTTGGATCTTCACTCATGCGCCAGATGACACCTACGCGCCGGAACTGGCGAGAAGGCTTCATGAAATGATTCGTAGTCAGTTACCTGAATTGCCTGAGTTGCCTAAAATGGAGTCGGCATCCACCCTGAAGCAACTTCGGTTGTTCGATTGATGGTCCAGGCTGCGTCGACGGATGTTGAACTTATCTGGCTTTGACGTTTGCGACGGATCGGGGACTATTTCTCGACTTTCGGGAACGGATGTCGAACTTGAGATGAAAATGAAAGATAATGGATCTTGGACTGTTTTTTGAAATGCTGGAAAGCTGATACCGAGTCCGTGGACCTCAATCCAACACCCATCAATTAATCCTGCCTCGCTTCCAGTGCAACCGACGTATACCTACCGCTCCAACGATTCGGTATACTACTCTTTCGGTTGAAAAGGTTCGGATTTATTTTTTGGTCTTCATCCCCCATCCGTTCTGAATCACTTAGGGAGACACTCCTATGCGCATCTTAGTAGCGGCCTTATTGGCCGTTGCGGCACTTTCGTCGAATGCATTCGCCACGCAGTGGTCGAGCATGTTTCAGTCGTCGAATCATGACTTCGGCACCGTGGCCCGAGCTGCAAAAACAGAACATAGGTTCTATTTCGACAATCCATTTGCTCAACCCATCCACGTTCGAAGCGTGAGAACCTCGTGCGGATGCACTACACCCAGCGTTGAGACGGAAATAGTACCACCGGGCGGACGCGGAAGCATTCTTGCGAAATTTAACACGGGAACTCATACGGGTGCACGTTCTGCTACTTTAACTGTTACCTTCGACAAGCCTACTTTCAGCGAAGTGCAACTTCATGTTAAAGGCTACATCCGCTCTGATGTCGTCTTTCAACCGGGCGAAGCATCGTTCGGAAGCATCATGCAAGGGGAAGCCAAGTCCATTGAAGTGGCGGTCGACTACGCGGGCAAACCCACTTGGCAAATCACGAAAGTGACAGCGGGCGATTCCTTTATCAACGTGACGGCCAAGGAAGTATCAAGGCAATCGGGTCGCGTTCGGTACATGTTGGACGTAGCAATGAGCGGTGATGCTCCAGCGGGTCCGCTGGAGAGCGAATTGGTCGTGCATACCAACGATCGCAATTTAAGCACGATACCGATTCGGTTGGTCGCCAACATCAACGCCGAGATTTCTGTCTCCCCCAAAACTTTATCGCTAGGTGACATCGTTCAAGGCGAAGCGATCAAGCAAATGGTGATTCTGAAAGGTCACAAACCGTTCGTTGTAAAATCGGTTCAAAGCGATGTGTTTGCCATCGATGCGGATCTTAGAGAAGAAAGCAAACCTCTTCATGCCTTTCCGATCATGATCAAACCCAACGACGCGGAGTATGGTAAAGAAATAACAGGAGCGATCGTCATCACGACGGACCTGCCGGAAAAACCAACTATCGAAATAGGAACTGTATTCCGACTCAAGGCGACGGTTCCCGAGTAGTTTCCCGAAACACTAACGAGAAGCGCCCGAGACGCGCCCGACAAAAGTCGTGTTTCGTTTCTTTGAGCCTGAGGCGCTAGCCGATTATTGCAATAGGATAGAACTCGGCTAGCGATTCGGGCTCACTTTGGTCGGGTGTGCTTACTTAAATTCAATTTGCGAAGCTCAGGGGGAATCCTCTGAGCTTTTTTCGTTTCAGCAAGATGGTAGAAAGCCAAGGAGCTTGCAACTGCCCGATTGAACGCCACCTAAAATATCCCGTGTTTTGGCGATCAGGTTGTTATTGCAAATGGCCACGCAGAGAAGCCGGAAGATCGGGCTGTTGCCATGCATTCATCCCTCCATCGACGTAAATGGTTTGCCCATGAATATGCTCTGCCCCGTCGCTCAATAAGAATGCAGCCATAGGACCGCAAGCTGACGCGCTGGGCACACTGCCATTGGGTGTATGCAATTCCATCCACCGCACTGCATCTACATCTTGGCTCAAGACTTTGTTGGTCAAGGGTGTTCGCACCAATCCGGGGGCAATAGAATTGACTCGTATTCCTTTCGGGGCAAGCGCAACACACAAGGACCGAACGAGCCCAGCCACAGCCGCTTTAGATGCGTCGTAGGCAGAATGATCCGGTTCGGCCAGTAAACCATTGATGGAACCGGTGAACAACACGCGGCCTGCAGTTCCCCGCTCGAGCCAATGCTTCGCGAAGTACTGAGTTAGAAAATAGCCTACTTTGATATTAAGGTGAAAGGTGCGGTTAAACACTTCTTCCGTCATCTCTAAGTAAGGACGATCGATAAAAACGCCTGCGTTGTTCACCAGCAAATCCACCTTGGAGTCAATCGCTAAGGCCCCGTCGCCAAGTTGTTGAAGGACTTGATCGATGGGTTGCAGCAGATCGCAATAGAGAGGGGTCACTTGGACCGAATGAGCGCGGCACTGGGCGATTGTCTCGATTGCAGCGTCATTGGGTTCCAGTCCATGCACAATCAGATTGGCACCCGCTTGGGCTAACGACTGGGCAATGGCCGATCCGACACCTTGGGTACCACCGGTAATAAGAGCGCTCCGCCCCTTTAAGTCCAACATCTACAACAACCGTTTCAAGGAGATATTCGAAGGGGACCCAATGGCCGTAAGTAGATCCCTGGACGTTGTAGTATACGAGAAGAGAGCCAAAGGAGAACTGGACGTTGGGCCCCTATTATTCGTCGCGCAACCCCAATTGAGCCAGCCAACGTCCCCGTCCACGTTCTTTCGTTGCAGATTTCTCTTCAGCTGATTCAGGTGGATGATCAGCCTCAAAGGTACGCGATTTTTCTTGCAATTCGAGTCGTTCGCGTGCAAGCTTAGCGCGTTCCAAGGACATTTCAATTTCTGCTTGACGCTGCTTCTTTTCCCAATCTTGCTGCATCTCTTGCAATCGAAGACGTTCCGCAACGATCATGGCATCGGTTTCGATCATTTCAGCAACAGCTGCGACGCCGATAGCAATGCCATTTTGTGCAATCGCTTGTTGCTCGAGCAAGTAGCGAAGATCTTGGATTTCTTGGTCTCGCCGCTGAATTTCAGCATCGGTCTTCTGGATGATCGATTGGATCTCCAAAACTTTTTCTGGGTCGCAGGGCTCGTCGCTTTGGGTTTCTGCGTCCAGTTGTCGCAAGAGAGCCTCCTTGCGTTGTTCCCAAGTTAAAGCTTCGCTGCGCTGGCTTTCGAATGGATCTTTGAGCTTAGCCAGACTGGAGCTTAGTTCGTTGCTTTGCAATCGCGACTCCACCGCCTCGTTCCTGGCCTCCATCAGCTGGCTTCGAAGTCTCTCGACTTGAATACGAAGTTCTGCTGTTTCTGCATGCACGGCAGCAGGTTCCGCCTGCGAATCCAAGACTTCATCTTGAAGGAATTGGATCTGCTCTCTCAACTGCGCTATCTCCAAAACTAGTTCGTCGTGCAGATCTGCACTTTCTGAGTTTTGTTTTTCGAAACCTCGAGCGGCATTGGCGTCCAATTCAATAAACTCGACAAGCGATTGGTATTCGCTTCGGGCGTTGTGAAGCAGATTGCTGAGTTTCGCATTTTCCGTGTTCGCTGCGGCCAAAAGGTTTTCGAGTTCACCAAGCCTCTGAATGGATTCGTTCGAGGCGGTTGCAGCAAGTCTTGCTTCTGCAATATCGATGGACTGCCGAAGATGCTCACGAAGTTGTTCGATCTCGGATTTCTCACGTTCGAATGCGCGAGCATGTTCCACCAATTCTTGGATCTTGGAGTCGATCGACCTTCGCCATTCCGGCGACTCTCCGATCGGGGATGGTTTGGCTGGCTCGACTCTGGCGGAAACGTCGTACGCATTGGTTGAAGTTGAAAAAGTCCCCATCGCGGCCTCCCTCAAAGAAACCATGGCGGGTTCTGCAGTTGCCGAATCCAACAAGTCCGAAATACTACTTAATTGGTCCAGGCCGGGAATGGTGCGTTTCCCAGAACTGGATGGCAAGGACTCTGACGTGAACCGACTATTCCCCTCGGCGTGGGCTACTGACGTTGCAGGTGGCTTTGGAATAGACAGGGAGGCACTCGTCGGAAACGAGGCAACAGCTGCCTGACTTTTCCGTCGATTTTGTTTGCTCGATTGTTGTTGACGGTCGCTGGCCATTGGCTGCTACGGGTTCCGTGGGTTGCTGGATTTGACGCCAAAAAACTGTCCTTCACCTCAATTCATAGGTCGTTCCGTTATACTTGGAGGTCTACTTTACGCCCGCGTCGAGCTTTGTAGGACGAGACGCCTCCGACTGTGCCGACTGTAGCGACTATAGGACATCGACTTTAATCAGGTAAGCAATGGCCCGCATAAAACCAGACTCAACGGACGAGAAACCAACCTTTGAATCCTCCATGCTCCAGCTGGACCAGATCGTGCGAAAACTTGAAAGCAATTCGTTAGGGTTGGACTCTGCTTTGGCAGAGTATGCGAATGCGGTGGAGCACGTTCGCTTTTGCCAGCAGCAGTTAGCCACGGCTCGTCGAAAAATCGAAAAGCTCCGTGGCATCACGTCGCAAGGTAAAGCGGTTACAGAGACCTGGGAAGACGATACGGACCAAAGCGATCCGTCTCAGTTTGACGCTGAAGATGACGAGGAATAGCCTAGCGACACTAGGTAGCTTTCGAGCCCTTCACGTTGCATGAAGTGTTGCAGCTATGTTCCGCTGGCAATGTTTAGCTAGTAGAACAAAACCCACCCACTCATCGACAATTCACCCGGTTTATATCCACTTCCATTCCAGTTCTCAAAATTCAGCGTGGTAAGGTTGGTCTGCTGATTGCGAACAACCCCGCTCGCCTTGGACTGGAAAGGATATTCATTGTTTTATGCTTATGCGGCATCCGCTCACTGAACTACAATTTGCTTATCGATTGCCTTACGGAGCGAACGTTACCGAACAGGGCGTTCACTTTACGATTTTCAGTCGGTCTGCGACTGCAATGCGGCTTCTGCTCTATAAGCATGTCGATGACCGAGAACCATCTGAGATTGTTGAATTCGATCGACGCAACGATCGCTGGGGCGATGTGTGGAGCATTTGCGTTCCACACCTAAAACCAGGTCAATTGTATCACTTGCAATCCAATGGTCCGTTCGATCCGGAATCTGGGCAGTGGTTTGACAGCAACGCCCGACTGGTTGATCCCTACGCTAAAGCCCTTGCAGGCTGTTGCCAACATACGACCGATGGCGTCATCCGTCCACCCAAATGCGTTGTTGTGGACGATGCTTTTGACTGGGAGGGAGATCGACACGTTCGACGATCGCTCAGCGACAGCGTGATTTATGAAATGCACGTTCGCGGATTCACGCAAAGCAAATCGTCCAAAGTGGAGAACCCCGGAACCTATCTGGGAGTCATCGAAAAGATCCCGTACCTCCAAAGTCTAGGGGTCACCGCCGTCGAACTGATGCCGGTCCACGAATTCCCTATTCTTGATATGCACGGAAACTCCCCGGAGCGACCGAACTACTGGGGGTACGACCCTATGGCTTTCTTTGCACCGCATCGAGGCTATGCATGTTCCAAAGAACCGGGCGCCCAGGTGAATGAGTTCAAGCAAATGGTGAAGGCGCTTCACCAAGCTGGAATCGAAGTCATCCTGGATGTGGTCTTCAACCATACCTGCGAAGGGAACGAACGAGGGCCCGTGCTGTCGTTCAAGGGACTTGAAAATCAAGTCTACTACATCCTGAATTCAGGTGGGGCTCACTACAGCAACTACACCGGTTGCGGCAACACGTTTAACGGCAATCACCCAGTATGCCGCGAGCTGATTTTTCATTGCTTGCGACATTGGGTTCACAACTACCATATTGACGGCTTCCGATTCGATCTTGCAAGTATTCTGTCGCGTGATCGCTTCGGTAACCTGATGCCGAATGCTCCTCTGGTCGACTTGATTGCAGAGGATCCTATGCTGGCTGATACCAAGATCATTGCTGAAGCTTGGGATGCCGCTGGCGCTTACCAAGTTGGGTCTTTCGGGGATTTGCGTTGGGCCGAATGGAACGGGCGTTACCGAGATGACGTACGTCGTTATTGGCGTGGCGATCCTGGCATGGTTGGCGCAATGGCTACCCGCCTAAGCGGTTCATCGGATCTTTACGAACAGTCCGGTCGAGCACCTTACTGCAGCATCAACTTCGTTACATCCCACGATGGATTTACGATGAATGATCTGGTTAGCTTCAAAGATAAACACAATGAAGCCAATGGTGAAGGCAATCGTGACGGGGACAACAACAACTGTAGCGACAACTACGGTACTGAAGGGCCAACGAAAAAGAAAGGTGTCGAATCGATCCGAAATCGTCAGGTCAAGAATATGATCGCGTCACTGATGTTGAGCCAAGGTGTGCCGATGCTGTTGATGGGGGACGAAGTTCGCCGTACTCAGCGCGGAAACAATAATGCCTATTGCCAAGATAATGAAATTTCTTGGTTCAATTGGAACGATCTGGAACAACATCCGGATATCTTCCGATTCACTCAAGGTCTTATCGAGTTTCGCAAGATGCAACCGTCGCTCCGACGCGAACGCTTTTTGACCGGACGACCTCAAGATGTTCGCGGCGTCCCCGATGTTAGCTGGTTCGAATCCACCGGCAAGCCAATCCATTGGGATGCTCCCGACGGAACTTTGGTTTGTTGGCTCGGAAAGCCATCCACCATCGACGATCCCGACGGTTTTGGTCGCGACATTTTGATCATGCTCAACGGCACTCCTGAATCGAAAATCTTTACGATGCCCCCTCAAACACGAGGCATTCGATGGCGATTGTTTGCGGACACTTCCAAAGAATCACCTAAAGATTTATATCCCGATTTGGATGGCCCTGTGGCACCCGCTACACGGCAAATCGAATTGCTCTACCGATCGACCATGATTTGGGTTGCGGAAGAACGCTAACCGGAACTCAATGATCCTGTTCGGAATCCAGCTCTAAAAGTGAACTCATTTCGTTCCACCATTCGGATTCTGTCCAATCGAGCAATGTCAATGAATCGCGTACCTGATCCAACTGGTCGGGTACGCTGAGGGATTCGTCGACGAACAGAATGGGTGTTTTTCCAAGGCGGACCAAACCTCCGCGAACTCCGCCCAGCCACTCGCAACGCACGGAGATTCCCTCGTCGGAGGCGATTTCAAGGATCCGTTCTAGTCGTTCAAGGGTCTGCAACATTTTGCTATCTTTCTTGACTCCGCTTGATTTCGCAATGCCTTTTCGTGTACCACTCGGATTCGAATCCGATTGATGTTTCCCTGGCCATTGAGATTGGCCACTGGTTTCACAGTAGCGATCTTTGGCTTAGAACTCCATATCAACCGATGGGCTCCCCTCATGTTGGAACTGCGTGCAAATCCACCTCAGACCTCGACACTGCCAACTCTTCATGCGCACGAGCCGACTCTAGGAGTTGACTCGAATGAAGTGACGGTCGCTCGACTTCAAGCGCGACTGGCTCAAGTCGAACGCCTGGCTGCGGTCGGCGAACTGACCAGCACGACCACGCACGAGTTCAATAATCTCCTGATGACCATCTTGAACTACGCGAAAATGGGGCTTCGCAACAAAGACGATGCCAGTCGTGAGAAAGCCTTCACTCGTATTCTCGATGCCGCCAACCGCGGCGCCAAAATCACCAGTACCGTTCTTGGCTTAGCTCGCAATCGCAGTGGGGATATGGAGCCGACCTCCTTGGTACCACTTATTCAAGACACCCTGGTTCTGCTGGAACGCGAGCTGCAAAAATATCGTATCGCGGTAGAGACGCAGTTCGAAGAAGTTCCGAATGTCATGGCGGCTGGAAATCAAATCCAGCGATTGATGTTGAACTTGCTTACCAACGCCCGGCAAGCCATCGGGGAAGTTGGAACGATTCGAATCAAGGTAGCGTTCGAATCCAGCAGTAACACCGTGGTCGTCACGGTCCGCGATACAGGTGCTGGCATCGATGCTGCTATCTTGCCAAAGATCTTCGAGCCGTTCTTCACAACGAAGAACGGGCCGGATGACAGCGGCAAGGGTGGAACCGGCTTGGGCCTATCAGCTTGCAAAGAAATCATCGATCAACATCAGGGGCGTATCCGCGTCGAAAGCACCGTAGGCAAGGGAACCGCATTCATCATCCGGTTTCCCGTCGCTTAACGGCTGGGCAGTATCACTCGCGAACATTGAGTTCGAGTTTCCAGTGCTGATCATTGCGTGTGCTTTTGCACCACAGCTCAAACACCCCTAGCTCAGTGATTCTACTTTCAAAACGCACCGGGATGATTTGCTCTCCTTCTGCGGTTGTCAGCGAAACCTCCATGGGCGAGCTCTCGGTCAATTCCTCTTCATCCCACGACCTCAAGTAGGTACCAGGGCGATCTTGCTTTCGGATCGTGCTGGAAAAGAAACGGAACTTTGCCTTTTGGCCGACCTTCAATCCGACTTCGCGACTTGCCACATCGATCTGAGTTCCCTCCTCCATCCCTTGTGGCACGACGCATAGCGCCTGCAAGGGACGAGGCAATCCGGGAATCGCCGGTCCAGAGCTTTCGATTCCGATGTAATAGCTGCGAGCGGTTCCGCCACGAATCCGAATTCCACCATGCAGCTTCGCCCACTGGTAGTATGCTGCGCCACACGCAACCGCTTGATCCAAATCCTCGACGCCGCCCAATACTGTTGGTCCGGTACCTTGAGCTGTCCAGGAGGCAAGCGATTGAAGCAAGCGTTCTCGAAACGCTACTGCATTGAAAACACCACCATTGAACAGCAAATGAGTGAGTTTCAAATCGGCTTGTTCTGCATGCTTCAAATGGTCGGTCAAAAAGGAAGCCACATGTCGAGTCACCGCAGTATCGGACTCGAACGGAAGTCCGATTTCTTGAAACCCGCTTTCATTGTCACGGACCGGCCTTTCATCAGGCTGCACAAGAGGAAAAAAACCATCGACGAGTGTTTCTTCCACTAACGTTTTCGGGAGCTCCAAGGTGACGGTCCCCCCAATCAGTTTGCTTCCTCGTCCCAAGACCGTCAGCGGGTAAGACTCGGGAGCAGATTTTCCTTTCAGCAAGTTCTCCTTGGCAAGCCGACACGAATGCCAAAGCGATATCGATTGCCAAGGGTTCAGTTTGGTTCCTTTGTTCGCAAACAAACCAGCCGCAACGTGCGCGAGCGTAAGATCCATGTTGTCACCACCAATCAGCAAGTGATTGCCAACCGCTAGGCGGCTCATGTTCAGCTCGCCACCTTCGCTTTGGACGCGAACAAGCGTCAAGTCCGTCGTGCCCCCACCGACATCGCAGACCAGCAAGACATCATTCTCTTTTAACGTCTTACGCCAATCGTTTCCATGAGCGTGGATCCAATTGTAAAGCGCCGCTTGAGGTTCCTCTAAAAACAACAAGTCACTTGGGAAGCCGGCAGCTAAGGCAGCTTGCCGAGTCAGCTCGCGAGCGACCAAATCAAACGAAGCTGGAACCGTAAGCACCACTTGCTGTTCTGCAAACGGGGAATCCGGAAATTCCAAATGCCACGCATCCACCAAATGCATCAAGTAGGCGGTGGTCGCAGCGACGGGGGAAATCAGTGGCACCCCTGCTTCCGATTCCCAAGGCAATATCGGAGACTGACGATCGACCCGTTTGTTGCACAACCAGCTCTTGGCGGCAGCGATCACGCGATCGGGTTGTTCGCTGGCAATGCGCCGCGCGTACTCGCCCACCACGCCGAATTGGCTTCGAATGCCGGGAACCGTCAGATTGGCGTCGTCGGGCGTGGCAACTAAATACAGAAAGGACGGCAGCGAGAGCCTTCGCTCCACGACTCCCGGCGCAACCAACTGAGGAATGGGCAGGACCGCAACCATCGGTTCCGATTCCTCCATGGAAGCGAAC
>CAITIF010000264.1 GCA_903892365.1 uncultured Pirellula sp.
CTCGTTAACGCCGAAATCACACATTCTCTTGGGCTCTTCAGTACGCCCGCCCGAGTCAATAATCCTTTGAATGGCACAATTACCAACACGGGTATCATCGACAATTCTGAAGGAGGTGGGATCGGGACCTACTATGTTTTTGACGGCCCAAGCGTCACGCATTTGATGACAAGCAACAATGGGGGAGGTGGCGGTAGTTCGTTTTCTTCGGCTATTCATACGGCAGGGAAACCAGGCGCCGGAACCAACCAACCACTTGTATTTAACAGTGCTTTCCGAGGAAATCGCAGCCTTGTTGGTGCTGACGATCCTGGTAATGCGGTTTACAGTTTTGGCGAACGCACATTGGTGAATGACGTCCTAGCTCTTATTTTTAAGGACTCGTACAACTATGCGATCACAGTGCCTCAAACGTTCGGAACAACCTACGCTTTCATGAACGAAGCAACCGGGGTATTAACCGTTCGAGGAGGACTTAGCAACAGCAACGACGTAATCAATGTTTCTCGTCAAGGGAATGAGATTGTTGTTAGTGTCAACATTGGAAACGATATCGCGGGAACAGGACCTAACGGAGATGCCTCGGACTTGCCTGCGTTCGTTAGCCGATTCCCCGCAGCCGGCATCACCTCCATCGTGATCAATGGCGGGGACGGGAATGATTCGATTACCGTCTCACCTCAGGTCGATGCATCAATCACGATCAATGGGGGAACTCACTCCACTGGCGACTCCTTGAATTTTGAGTTGGCTGGGGTCGCCGATGCAACTCTCGTAAACAATGGAAACGGCACTGGATCGCTTACCTCCACAAATCGACAATCTGTGACTTGGTCGAATATCGAAGTCTTGACCCCGATTGTCAGGATCACGTCCGCAAACAAGGTCTACGACAGAACCGCGTATGCCGCTACGGCTTCGTTGTCAGGAGCCAATTCGCCCGCACCCACCGTTAGCTTCGTCTATTACAGCGATGCAGGCGGCTTGAATGTAATCGCAGCACCCATGAATGTCGGGACTTACTTCGTTCGAGCAGTTTCGGGAGCCAATGCAGGCAACAACGCATCCCAATCGGAAATCACTTCCTTTCAAATTACTCCTGCGGCCCTGGTCGCAAGCGTTACCATCAACAACAAGCCGTTTGATAACACCACAGCTGCGACGATCGCAAGTCGTTCGTTAGGTGGAATTCTGGGGGCAGATGTCGTGACCATCTCAGGTGGCACAGCCACTTTTGCCGATATCGGGGTAGGCAACAACAAGACGGTCTCGGCCACAGGCTTAGTCATCGGCGGGGCGGATTCGGGAAACTATACCGTCAATTCCGCGGCGACAGCCTTGGCCAATATCACCGCCACCGTCTTCAACCGGCAAGTGTTCTACAACAACTCTGGCTTCGAAACCGCGGGCGGCAATAACACTCCGAATGGCGTTGCGGCCGCCCTTTCCAGCAACAAGGTTCTTCTTCAGTCGACAGCATCGCCTCAGACAACGACCTTCGCCAGTGTGAGCAACTACAGTCGGGGGTTAAATGGTGCGGTGCTTGACATTGCGGGCTTGACGGTATCCTCGCTGGTTGCAGGCGACTTTACTTTTCGCGTAGCACCTTCGGGAGCATCAGGCGTTCAGAATCCCAACGCGAATTGGACGTCGCCTTCGTTCATCATACCCACCATCGCGGTGACTGCTGGCTCGGCCACCATTCCCGGTCGAGTTCGGCTGGAGTGGCCCGACAACGCGATCCAGAACACGTGGGTGCAGATCATCGTGAAGGCCAATGCAAATACTGGATTGCCAATCCCGCAGACTTTCTACATTGGACATGCGATGGCCGAGGTTAATGGCGTAGCAGCATATCGCGTAACGGGAGCGGACCTTTCTGCTGTTCAGGCAGGGATTTCAAACTCCATCGTTTCGGTGAATGACATTCGTGACGTGAACAAGGATCGTCGTATCACGGGAGCGGACTTGTCGTTTGTCCAGGCTCGGATTTCGAACACGGTGTTGCTGAACAACATTACCATTCCAGCAGCAGGTTCCGGTGAAGAAGGTTCGGCAGGCAGCGGTGGTGGCGGTGGTGGGAACATCCTTCCGCCTTGGAATCCGCCATCGGCTTGGCCTATCGAAAATCGCCTGAATCCCCTTTCGTTTGCGACGATTTCCGACGTGAATCAGTCTGTCACGACTATCGAAGTCATAGAACGCCAACAGGCTGCTTTTGATGCGAATGGTGCCGCCGATTTGGATGCAACGATTAAGGTTCCCCAAAGTCTCGAATCATCGGAAACGGGAACCGATTTGTCTCCAGAAATTACAGACGAATACTTTAGGTCGCTCGATCGCATCTTGGATGGTTTACCGATCGAATCTTTTACGAGAAAAACTGGGAATTGAAGTGACTTGCGGCCCTGGTA
>CAITIF010000265.1 GCA_903892365.1 uncultured Pirellula sp.
GCTCACGAAGCCTGGGAACTACGCGATGGCGACAAAACCAAGTACATGGGCAAAGGTGTCCTCCATGCCGTCGATAACATCAACTCGAAAATTGCTGACTCGCTCATTGGGGCCGATGCTTGCGATCAACGCGGTATCGATGCCATGCTTTGTGATCTTGATGGAACCCCCAACAAAAAGAACCTGGGCGCCAATGCCATGCTGGGCGTTTCTTTGGCAACCGCCAAGGCGGCGGCTGTGTTTACGAACCAACCACTCTACCGCTATTTGGGCGGCGCGGGTGCACACATTTTGCCTGCACCCATGATGAATATCGTCAACGGCGGTCAGCATGCCGACAATTCGGTGGATGTACAAGAGTTCATGGTGATGCCTCTTGGCTTCGACAACTTCACGGACGCCCTGCGTGCCGGAACCGAGATTTTCCATCACCTGAAGAAGGTGTTGAGCGAAAAGAAACTGAACACCGCTGTTGGTGACGAAGGAGGCTTTGCACCGGATCTTGGGAGCAACCAAGAAGCCTTGGACTTGATCATGGACGCCATCGCACGAGCAGGATACCAAGCGGGTAAGCAAATTTTCATCGCCTTGGATGTCGCCGCAACCGAGTTCTACGACGAGAAAACCAAAAAGTACACGATCGATGGCAGGCAGCTATCGGGAGACGAGATGGTTGATTTCCTTGCGAATTGGGTTGCAAAGTACCCCATCTGCTCCATCGAAGACGGCTGCTCCGAAGATGACTGGGACTCGTGGAAAAAGCTGACTGAAAAGGTTGGCGACAAAATTCAGCTGGTGGGTGACGATCTGTTCGTGACCAACACCGAACGGCTTCAGCGCGGGATCGATGAAGGTATTGCCAACAGCATTTTGATCAAAGTGAACCAAATCGGAACGTTGACCGAAACGCTCGATGCAATCCAACTCGCTCATCGCAACGGATATACCAGTATTTCCAGCCACCGCAGTGGTGAAACAGAAGATTCATTCATCGCCGACTTAGCGGTCGCCATGTCCACAGGCCAAATTAAAACTGGATCTGCCTCTCGATCCGACCGAATGGCCAAGTACAATCAGTTGCTACGTATTGAAGAAGAACTCGGCCCAGGCGCTAAATATGCTGGCCCAATGTTTCGTCGCAAATAGATTTACTATGGGCAGTCTATGAATCGTATTCAGTCCCCGGTCTTTATTGCCGGCCACGGTGGAATGGTTGGTTCCGCCGTGTGCCGCAGGTTGGCCAAGGAACCAAATGTACGTGTGATTACTCGCACACGTCAGGATTTGGACCTGTGCGACGAGGCTCAGGTGAATCGATTCTTTGAAGAAGAGAAACCTGCCACCGTTATTTTCGCAGCAGCAAAAGTAGGTGGAATTCTCGCCAACAAAATGTATCCCGTCGAGTTTTTGACGGATAATCTACGGCAAGAGTTGGCGACGATCCATGCTAGTTATCAGCATGGTGTCAAGCGATTTTTGTTTTTGGGAAGCACCTGCATCTACCCTCGCATGGCGAAACAGCCAATCCTCGAATCCGAACTCCTAGCCAGCCCGCTGGAACCGACCAATGAAGCCTATGCGTTGGCCAAGATCGCAGGCTTGAAATTGTGCCAGTACTTTCGCCAACAGTACGGAGTCCTGTTTCACTCGGCCATGCCCACCAACTTGTACGGGCCTGGTGACAATTATCATCCCGACCACAGCCACGTGCTGCCTGGCCTGATCCGCCGCATCCATGAAGCCAAATTGGCTGGGGACGCGAGCGTTACCATCTGGGGAACAGGAACTCCATTGCGTGAATTTTTGCATGTCGACGATTTGGCCGATGCAATCCTTCACTTATGTGAATTGGATAATCCTCCCGATTGGGTCAATGTTGGCACCAGTTTGGACCACAGCATTTTGACGCTTGCAACTTTGGTGGCAAAAACAATTGGCTTCACCGGAGCAATTCTTACCGACCCAACACGCCCCGATGGAACCCCGCGAAAATTGACCGACACTACGTTGCTTCGCTCCACGGGCTGGGCACCAAAAATCGAACTCGAACAGGGGATTCGCGATACCTATCAGTGCTTCCTTCGCGAATTTGATTCTGGACATCTCCGGTCCAAGTAGCCAACGCTAGTCGACCTTCACGATCCATCGGTCTTCATCGGGCTCGATGGTTCGCAGCACGAATTCGACATGGTCCGATTGCACATTGGCCCACACCGGAACGGGTGCCAATGCAAACTGCTCCGCTAGAGCCGATGCGGAAATCGATTTTGGAAATAGCTGTAACACGGTCGATTCCAGGCGGACAGAGCTCCAGACGCCCGCCCCGATACGACATGACTTTTTCTCGATAGCAACTCGCTCGATGGATGGGTGCATGGCCAACTGAGTCGCTAGTCGTTTGGCCCGATGATCCAGATTGTCGAGACTCGTCGATAATGAAGCGCCGACAGGAAGCTGCTTCCAATCTTGCAAAGTGGTCGAGGCCTGGAGTGTTCGAAGCAATGCTGCTTTCGTATCGCTGCTCGCTTGCCAGCCGACGCTGTCAGCCATTTTAGTAATCGACTCCAAGACCTCATTCTTGCCTAAAAGGATTCCACAGCTAGGTCCGCCTAAAAACGCATCGCCGGGAACGATCACGAGTTCGACGTTCTTTTCCCAGCTTTCAGAAATGACTCTGGACTGCACCCCCAGTTCGCTCAAATCATGCAATGAACCATCCATCAAGATCTCAATGATCGATGCGCTTTGTTGCACCGCCACATCGATGCTACTGCGGCGATGTTCCCGTCGCGACTCGATCGCCAGTGCATTGGGCGATGCCATTAGCAAAACCCCGTTCGGTACGGTCAACGCCTCGCTAAAATCCGATCGTTCACAATCTTGCATGGTTCCAATCTCGATCGTACGAACCTTGGCTTGATCCAAGATCGCTCGGACATTACCACCAGGCGTTGTACCGCTTTGCGGAAGGCGTATGCAGTCCACCCTAGGCAGCACCCATTGCGATCCTTTCCCGGAGGCAACATCTGCGCATGCCGCCAGATAAAGAGCAATGGATATATTCGGAACGATCAGCACGGACTGGGCGCTAGTCATTCCCATGAGCAAATGGTTCAGCTGAGTGTCCAGCTTGGTCGTCTCTGCGTATTGGGTATGAAGCTGATGCAATGTTCCAACAGCGTCTGCCCCTAAACGATGAGTACACCAGCGACTCGAGAACAATTCGCCGGTAGCGTTGATTCCCGGAGTCAAGCCTGGTTGAGCGTTGCGCAACCAAGGCTCAGACACACTTTCCATCCACTTACCAGTCTGCTGCAAGATTTGTTGGATGTTGGCCGCTTGGAGCGTATCCTTCCAACCAAGTTTTTGGGCCGCGTCCTTCAGTGCAGAGATTAACGCGGGTTGAGCTACCAGCTGGGACAGTTGTTTCACTGCCTCTACAGGCAGGAGATCCTTGAACGGTCCTGGAATTCGCATGATGGTCCTGTTTGACCGCTATTTCTTAAGCCAAAGAGATGTGGGGTACAATTTTGCAAGACGCGACTTGGCTTCTGTCGCGCGTTGGTTCTCTCCTATCTTAGGCCAAAGCTGCGAAAGCCAATAGAGAGATTCTGCATGGGCTTCGATCTCACTGGCATACAACAGATCGGTCTTCAAATAAGAAAGAATCGCTTCTTCGTTGCGTCCTGCCGTTAGCAAGATGCCGCCCATGGCATTGTAGAGTTCCGAAAAAAGCTCGGCATCACTAGAGTCCCCTTCGTCGACCATCTTCTCAAGAGCGGCTAATGCTTGATCCGCTTTCCCGTCGGTCGCATCGCAACCGATCAGTCCGACGCTGGCAAGTTTCTTAAGCTTCAACGAGGCGGGATCCGAAACTTGTGCTTGCGTTACGACTTCAAACTTCGCACGTGCATCCGCGGTCTTCTTGAGAGCCAGTAGGGCTTTGCCCGCCAAGTAGCCACCCTTCACTTTCAAGTCAGGGAAAGGGGCAGCAGCAAGAACACCGAAATACTTTGCCGCTTGATCCGGAGCCCCCAATGCCATGGCAAGTTCACCCAGCTTCTCGGACGCCGAATAAAAATGATTCGACGTGCTGTTTTCTTTGGCCCATGCCAAAAGCAATTTTTGAGCCGCATTGGCATCCCCTTTTCCTTGCAAAGCATTGGAAGCGGCCAGATACCCTCGATAAAATTGGTAGTCCTGCTTAACGACATCCGACTTAAGAGTGTCGTCCGCAACCTTCTTAAACTCTTGAATCGCCTGATCGATGTTCCCTTGGCTAATCAGGTCTTTGGCCTTGGTTAAAGGTTGGGGTTCGCCATCGTTGATGATGCGAGCAATCTCATTGGTGGCAACGTTTTGATTCGCTCCTTTCACTTCGATGACGACCTTGTCTCGGGTTCGCTCGATGATGTTGCCGCGAATGGCAACTCCGCCTTTCAACGTGAAAATGCGATCCTCTTGAGCGACAGCGATGCTTGACATCCACGCAAACGAGACAACTGCAACGCAAAGCGATAGGGAAAGTTGACGGTTCATACTTGTTAGGATCATGAGGTAACGAAGAGAGTGAAGTTGCGAGTGACTGAATCTTAGTTGGAGGGAGCCGGATCGACTTTAGGTCTAAATTCGTTTAAGCCAATCGCAGGTTTTCCAAGTTCTTGTTGGATCTCCAAGGTCAGCTTTTCAAACTTGGCGAGCGATTCGGGACCACCCAATTCAGGGTAGGTTTGCATTGTTTGGCGAATATCCGATAGGGCTCGATCCAGAGTCTTCTTCTTGGCATCACCCGATTCGGACGATGCCATCAACTTGCGACAAACAGCAACATTCAGGCGGGCTTCAAAAAAGATCTCCTTAAAGTCGTTCAACCTTTTGGAGGTGACCGTGCTGATGGTGCCCCAGCCCCAGACTTGATTCACCTTTTTATCGTTGGGTTCCGAGCCTAGCAGGGCTTTCTTAAGAAGCTCTTTATCTTGGCCAGCCGCCCATGCTTGCAAATTGCGAGCGGCTTCCACTTGGATGGTCAAGTTGCTTGCTGACTTTTTAAGCGTTTGAACGAATATCGCATTCGCTTCTTCGAACTTACCTGATCCACTTTTGGCCAAGCCAAGCTTCAACTGAAACTCCTCGGGCTTCCGTTTCGCATCAATCAAATCGGACTCGGGCTTTGTTGCAATCTTACTAAACGCAGCTTCAGCAATCGCCATCAAGCTTTTGCCGTTGGCCGCCAAGGAAGGGGTTTTTAGCATAGTGGTCGCCACCACAAAAATGGACGTGCCGGCCGAATCCAGCGTGCTGATGTCCGAGCTCACGGATACCAACTGCTCAATCAAAAGACCGAATGCTTCTGCAAGTTTGACTTGTTCGTTGATGTCCTTGGTCGCTTCCAGTTTCGATTGCAGCTCGATGGCGAGATTTCGAAGTGAATTGGTGAGAAGCGTATCGTCTCCGGCGGTCAGAGTCTTCATCTTGCCAACCAGACTAGACACATCGTCAGCCACAAGCGTGCGTTTACCCATTCCGGAGGCTTGAACCATCGCTTGCAGCATGATTCGATAACCTTCAAGCTTGGTATTCGGTTCCAAATTGGGGACGGATTCGACAAGGCTGATGACTCCTTTGTCTTTGGCTTCTAGAACAGACAACGCTTCATCCACGCGATCAGACGCAAGGTAGATACTTGCCAAAGCGTTCACGCCGGACACCAAAATCTTATCGGCCTTCGTAGGATCCAAATCTTTGAAAGTGGCAGCCAGTAATTTCTCCG
Source organism: uncultured Pirellula sp. (assembly GCA_903892365.1). GTDB lineage: Bacteria > Planctomycetota > Planctomycetia > Pirellulales > Pirellulaceae > JBKCUI01. Next base: position 5,771 of record CAITIF010000265.1, read on the forward strand.
CTCGATCCTTCAAGCTGATATCCTCGGCCGTTTCCGTTGTCTTTTCGGCCCGATGCTTGGCCGCAGCTTTGCGGTAATCACCCCACAAGATTTGCCCCAGCATACTTGCGCCGCCACCTCCCTGGCCGTCAGCCAAGGCAACGTATTGCTCCGCCTTGTCATACATTTTGTGAATCAAGGCTAGCTTCACCAAAAGGTCAACTGCGTTGGTGGCTTCCTCAGATTCGGGAGAGGTTTGGCGAAGACGTTTGGCCAGCGACTCAAGCGGCCGCATCATGACCATTTGTTGCTCAGGTGCTGCATCCACAATCAATTTGTTCAACCCCATCAAAGCGAATCCGCCTGCCTTTTCAGCTTTGTCGGTACCGTTGGCAGAAACCAACAAGTCTTGAGCGACCGCAATGGACTCCCAAATCTGGTCGGTGCGAAGCAACAGGTAGGAGAGCAAGAATCTCGCTTCCAATAAGTCATCGCGAGAATCTTTTTCGTTGTATTGCTTCAAGCCTCGTCGATACAACTCAATCGCCTGTTGACGATCTCGCATCGAATCGGCCTTGATCTCCTCCAATTGCTGCGTGAGAGCAGGCTTGTCTGCTTCGCTGGCGGATTGAAGCTGCTTTTCTACCACGGGCAGGGTGGAATCGGCGTCTTCCGCGCGATTCAACCGTTCGCGGCCTGCCTTGATTGAGTCCGCAAAGTTTCTTGATTCGGGCAACTTCACGTCCACCTTTTCAGCCACTTCGACCCCTAAATCCCCGAGCAGGATTTTGGCCTTTCGAACCGACTCAAGCACGCCCAGGTCTCGAGACGATTGCCGCTTGACGATTGCCTGAAGTAGCTCGCGAGCTTCCCTGCGATTATTGCGAATCTTGTTATCATCTTTCGCATCGATCTTAGGAGCGTAAGCCAATCGAGCTTCGGCAATTGCAAGTTGAAGATCGATCCACTCCGGTTCCGACTTCTCGTTTCCGCCAACTCCCTTTAGCGCTTCATCACCGCGAGCGATCGCTGCTTCGTACTTAGCGGTCTTCTCACTCGAATCCAATCGAACGATTCCAGCGATCGCTTGCACTCGCCAAGTCTTGAAGATCCCCTGACCTTCATTCTCGGCAACGCGTGTGTAGCTGTCGCGTGCTTCTTCTGCTTTTCCAAGTTGGCTCTGCACGTCGGCTCGGTACAACAAGCTCAGCATGCGTCGCCCCGCTTCGGTTGAGGCGCTGGTTTTATCGATGATTTGAGACAACGCAGCTTCCGACTTTTCTAGCCATTGACGCGATTCGGCAGAGTCCGATGCATAGGTTTGGCCGACATACTCCATCATTTTTGCGGAGAGGATCTGAGCCTGACGGTACTCTGCTTGATAACGGTCGCGACGCTCCTTCCCCTTGGTGTCGTCTGGCTTGATCTTGTCGCCCTTCATGGCTTCAAGAATGGGCTTGAGTTCTTCGATGATACGGTTGTA
>CAITIF010000266.1 GCA_903892365.1 uncultured Pirellula sp.
GATGGCAGCCGAGCAGATGGCCAGAATGTCATCCAACGAAACTGCTTCGGAGACATCGACATTGGTGACCTCCCATCGGACGACGTCCAAGGGCTGAAACTGGACTTGGCAGGCTTGGTTGTCATCCACAGAGACCAGCAAGCAGCCCTTCGGGCCCGTTTCTCTGGCATGTCTGCCTTGGATGTTGCCAGGGAATGCGATGTAAGGTTTTTCGCTAAGAGTTTCGCGAGTGTGAACGTGTCCAAGTGCCCAGTAGTCGTATCCTTTCAACTTGAGCCCTTCGATGGAACATGGCGCATAGCGTTCGTGTCCTTCGCGACCATTTCCACAGGTATGCAGCAAGCCAATGTTGAACGAACCGGGGATAGCCATTGGATATTCCAATGATAAATCCTCTGTTACAGCGACGGTCTCAAAGCTTTGTCCGTGAATCGCGACGTTGACCGATTCCAGAGTGACGCTGTGCGCGGCTTTGCTATCGAAGAAAGTGACATTCTCTGGCAGGGTCAAAGACTTCGTCATTCGGTTGGCTGCATCATGATTGCCCGCAATCATGTACAGAGGGATCTTTGCATCGCGAAGTTTATTCGCTTGTTGCACGAAATGCAGGCCCGTTCGGTATTCACGCCAATCCCCGTCGTACAAATCGCCAGCAATCAGTACAAACGCGACTTTTTCTTGAATCGCAAGCGACACTAGATTCTCGAGAGCCGTTCGAGAAGCATCGCGAATTCGCTGGACAGGCGCGCCTTCGTAGCGTTCTAAGCCTCGTAGCGGACTGTCCAAATGGATGTCTGCTGCATGAATGAATTTGAACATTTGCTTTTCAGGTGGAACATAACAGAGGGAGTTGCCAGATATGGTACCTGAATGCACCTAGTTAGGTTACCCGCGCAAAAAATAATCTCGTACCATCCGACGGCTTCCTATTTTCGGCGATTGCGGTCCGAGTTAGGTTGAAGAGGATTATTATAGTCCCGAAGAGAAGGGATTGAGCCTGAGTTCGAGCCGTCGGGAGAGCGAGGCGGTTGAACCGTCATGGGGCCAGGTGGCGCTGTGCCGCCAGGCGTTTGTCCTGCGGTTTGGAAGTTGGCTGGCAGTCCACCTTCGAACTTCGTCACTTGCATGTCGATTTCATTGGTTTTCAGTTTGAGCGACGCGGTGCTAACATGCAGCTCCAGCGGTGCGTTACCGTCGTTCAGAACTTGGCGGATCACGGCCGCTTGGCGAGGGGACCGGTCGATTCGAACCGTGTCTTTGGCTGCTGAGTAACCGAGGCGGTCTGCCTCGATCGTCAAGTCTCCTCGATCGGTTCTTGAGGACATAGAAACTCGGCTTTGGGCTACCACTTCCCATGCAGAAGCGTTCGCCCCGGGCGACCCGTTCTGCGCACTTTGATTCCAGCTTAGGCTCGATGCGTCGAACAAGGATAACTGGTCGGAAATCAACCGGCTTTGGTTAGGTCCCAAGGTTTCGCCGCTGCGATGCACATTGACTTCATCGTCCCAATCGCGAATAGGTCCGATCAACGAATCAATGCGATCGTAGAAGGTAGCCATTCGCGTTTGAAGAGCCCCTTCCATTCGCCCCATAAAAGTCAAATGGATGCACTGAAGTCGATCTTCTTCTCGAACGTCTTGAGGCAGGC
>CAITIF010000267.1 GCA_903892365.1 uncultured Pirellula sp.
ATCAAGCACCCCAGCGAAGTGGTCAAAGAAGGGGACAAGATTCAAGTCCGCGTTGAGAAGATCGATCCAGAAACCGGTAAAATCGGTCTTTCTTACCGCTCACTCCAAGACAATCCATGGTCCGACGTGGATTCAAGATTCCCAATCGGAACCGTGGTGAAGGGGACCGTTTCGCGTCTCGCTAACTTCGGCGCGTTCGTCAAGATTGGAACAGGTATCGAAGGCCTCATCCATATTTCAGAACTCGCCCACAATCGAGTTGCCAGCGTGGCGAATGTCCTGAAGGAAGGACAAGACGTCGAAGTGAAGATCCTGACGGTCGATCGCGACGGTCAGCGAATTGGCCTGTCTCTTCGAGCGACCCAAGCCAAGCCCGAAGGATCGAAACCTGACAAGCCAGAGCAAGAACAAGTTGATGAACCGAAGCGACAGCCGGCAGTTCCCAAATTCCAAGGGACTCTTAAAGGGGGAACCGGTGCGAATAATGGTGGGGAATTGTTCGGTCTGAAGTTCTAAAAAATTGATCTACCTCGACAACAACGCGTCCACCAAAATCAGCTCCAAGGTCATCGCACGAATGCATGACCTGATGCAAATGCGCCTAGCGAACCCAAGCAGCCAACACGCTGACGGTCGCCGGGCGCGGCGTGTCGTAGAGCAAGCTCGAGATGCCATACTCAGGCATTGTAGCGCAAGAACGGTTGGCATGGAGAGCGATCAGCTTCTCTTTACCAGCGGCGGAACGGAAGCTAACAACCTTGCGATCTTTGGTTTGTCGCAACTTCAACCTGGAGCGATTGTCGTTTCGGCAATCGAACACCCAAGTGTCCTGGAATCAGTGACTCATGCTGCATCGCAAGGAAGGCCCGTTCACTTCCTGCCGGTCGATCAAAACGGAGTTACCTGTCTCGAGTCGCTGCAGAGCTTACTGGAGCGGCATCATCAAGGCACGCCTATTGCCTTGGTCTCGATCATGCTCGCAAACAACGAAACGGGCGTTCTTCAACCCGTGCAGGAAGCTGCAAGAATGTGCCGCCGGTTTGGAGTGTTGATTCACACGGATGCTGTTCAGGTTCTGGGAAAAATAGAACTTGATTTTGCGTCGCTGGACGTGGATGCCATGACGGTAACCGCTCACAAAATTCATGGGCCCGTTGGGATCGGAGGATTGATCCTGCGGCATGGAATCCAGGTGGCGCCTCGTTTCTTTGGCGGATTTCAGCAGCTTGGTTTGCGGCCAGGAACCGAGATGCCTGTATTGGCTGGCGGTTTTGAAGAAGCTGTCGTTTCGGCGACGACGGATTTGGAGTCCCGGGCGAAGACGATGCAAGGGATGCGCGATTTGTTACAAAACGAAACTCGACGTCTCGTCGACGGTTGCTTTGTAGCGGGCGAGCTCAGTCCGCGATTGCCTCACACTTTAAGCATCTCCTTTCCTGGAGTCGAACGGCAAGCATTGCAGCTAGCTCTTGATATGGCAGGTATTGCTTGCAGTACGGGTTCGGCATGCGCGAGCGGTTCCAGCCAAAGTTCGCATGTATTGGAAGCCATGCATTTACCCCAGGAAGTCATTAAGGGGGGGATTCGTTTCGGAGTGTCCGTCGAAACGACTGAGTCGGAAGTCGTTGTGACAGCAGAGCGATTGGCTCAATTGATTCCTAAGCTGCGACAGAACCGTCCTTCAAGCATGGCCTGAGTCGTGGGCATAAAGCCGCAGGCGTTGAATTCCAGGCCAGGCCCATTCTCAGTCCTAAGGGCCAACAAGATGTGGCCATCGTCGCAATCCTTTGGTGATTGTGACCTCTTAGTGGATCATGCCTGGTAGTGGGCGTGGCGACGAGGCCGAGGTGCTTTTTTGTTTGGCGGGAGGCGGGATCTGTGGCCAGATCCAATTTGGGAAGGCAATTGAGGAGAGACTGGCTGCTTCGCTTTTGGAGGTTGCGAATTACTTGAATGCTCTTGATGTAGTCGAGTCGGTTTCGTATGCCCTAACTTTATGCGAAAACGTTTGATTCTCCAGTTCCCAATTCCTTCTGCTGCTCTATTGCTAGCGTTGTGTTTGTGTTTGGCTTGGGTGCCGTTTGCTCTTGGGGGGCCGCAAGATCCTAATTCGCTCGTGGCCCAATACCAATTGGCTCGCCAGGCTTACTCCGCGCAACAATTTGATGAGTCGTCCAAGCTTTTTCGGAGCGTTGCTAGCCAATGCGCCGGATCCGAGTTGGCCATGCAATGCGAGTACTACGGTATTATGTCCGATTGGGCCCTTAAGCCCTGCGAGGAAACCGCTAAGAGTCTTTCGCGCTGGATCGATGAATCGCAATCGTTTATCAAAAAAGCCGCAGATGCTGGCAGACCCCTGGATAACCGATTCCTAAATTCCTGGATCGAGAACTCGCAATTGCTTTGCGCTCAATGGGACCGGCAGCAACAAAGATTCGACGACGCCGAAAAGAGATTGCGCTCGCTTTTGGAGACCCGTTCGCATGCGACTGGCCATGAAGCCACTCAAGTCCACGAAGCTAAAATAGTCCCCGGGGCCACATCTGGCCATCCACCTAAGCCAGGGCATGATATGGTCTCGGCTTCCGCTTGGCTCGAGCTGGGCTCTTTGCTTCTGCACAATAAGTCCAACTATACGGACGCGAAAGCTTGCTTTGCCAAGTCGATCGTAAATTGCTCGCACCAGATTCATGATGGCAACCAAGACCAAGCTCGCTCCCTTATCCAAAACCAAGCAACGTTCGGCTCGGCTTTGGCCTCCTGGCATGAGAAAAAATGGGAGGAAGCGAAACTCACTCTGTCGCAACTCGATTCAGCCACCTTGGAAGAAAATCTAGCGATCCAAGTGCGAATCTTGCGATCCCGGCTAGCAAACGCATCGCAGGAGATCGCAAACATCGCTATCGAACTTGAGCCCGCTGTTCAGCTGGCACTGGCCGGTAACCCATCTGCTGCAGTCCTTTACGAGCTAGCTATCGCACTGCTGGAGGCGGGAAATTCTGCAAGCTCGAATGATATCCTCGTTCAAATAGTGCATCGATTTCCCCAGTCCCCATTTTCTATCGAAGCACGAGTGCGTTTGGCTCGTGTCTCTATCGAGCAACGCGACTGGGCCAATGCGATCCAATTGGCGGAGCAAGCTGTCTCACAAGGTTGCCCCAGCGAGCTGCTACCTCACGCAAGGCTAGCTTTAGGACAGGCTCAGTTAGAATCAGGTCGACCGCAAGACGCGCTCGCTACTCTGGAGCTCATTTCTACCGAGGGGCCCATTGATTATGAAATGCAATTGTCGGTTCGCTTTCATTTGGCTGAGTCTTTGTATCAATTGGAACGATGGCCTGAAGCGGAAAAGCACTGGCAATGGATGTTGGAAATCGCAAACCAGATGGAGAAGCACTCCAAGGACCGGCCCGCTTGGCTAGCTACGATTCTTTTGCGGAAAGCCGAATTGCTAGCTTTTGGCAAGGAGTGGGAGCAGGCGGAAGAAATCGTTTTGGGAATTCGTAGTGATTTTCCTGAATGCATTCACCGCTCCGAGGTCGATTACCTATTAGCTCGCTGTTTGGTATCGAGAGCTCAGTTTGAAGATGCACGCGCCGCGCTGGAACTTGTTTCCAATCGCTTGGCCTCTACGTCTTCTGAACTTTTAGCTAGAGCGAATTGGATGGCTGGCGAAACTTACTTGATGCAGCGTCGGTACGATGAAGCTCGAGTCGAGTACAAAAAGGTGCTTCAAGTGCCAGGGCAAAAATACTGGCATTCTGCGGCACTGCTCCAATTGGGACAATGTTGCGAAGCAATCCAAGATTCCGAATCCGCACGCGAAGCATACTCCCAGATCGTAAGCCAATTCAGCGACAGCCCGTTTGTCTCTCTTGCCAGAGAACGACTGCTGTTGCTTCCAAGCAGCACTATTGCAAAACAAACCGAACAAGATTCGTCAGGGACCAAGCGATGAAAAGGTGGAGTACCATCGCAACGACAGCGATAAATATTTTTGGTCGTTCGACGAAGTCCTTCGCGTTCTGCATGCTGATGGGTCTGTGGTTTGTTCTGCCCGCCGCGAGCCTGCATGCACAATATCAACCCAACGGTACAGGCTCCTTTCCTAACACGCTGAACGGGGCTCTACCGAATCGAACCAGTTACCAGAATCCCCAAGCTGGGGCCGGTAACTTCCAACAATCCTATGCCCCACCGGCTCTTGTTGCTTCCAACACTCCTATCGGGGCAAATCCTGTTGGTTCCAATGGTTCACTAAGTGCAGCCAATGCGTCTTCGGCTGAACCTTCCAAAGAGTCGACGATCCCTGTTCGCAATCTGTTGCAGATATTCCACGACGGCGGGTTGATGATGTACCCCATCGCTCTTTGCTCCTTCATACTCACCGTCTTCGCCTTCGAGCGGTTCATCCACTTGCGCAATGGCAGAGTTATCCCAAGACCGTTTGTGATGCGTTTGATCGAGCAATTGCAGCAGCAACAAATCGATCGCGATGAGGCGATTGAACTGTGTGAGCGCAATCCAAGCCCGATGGCCGCTATTTTGTGTGCAGGGGTAAAACGGTACGGCCGTTCCGCAGTGGAAATAGAACAGGCAGTTCTCGACGCGGGCGAACGTGAGAGCAATCAACTGAGACGTTACATGCGTCTCCTGAGTGCCATTAGCAACGTGGCGCCGTTGTTGGGCATGCTTGGAACAGTGACGGGAATGATTCAATCGTTCAATGATATTTCTGGTTCGCAAGCGATGGGGCGGCCTGAAATGTTGGCGGGTGGTATCAGCGAAGCCCTTCTAACCACCGCGGCTGGTCTGATCGTGGCGATCCCTGCCTACTTGCTGTACATGTACTTCTTGGGTAGAACCGATCGGCTGACCATGGAAATGGATAGCTTTGCACATAAGCTGGTCGAAGTGATCAGCGCCGAAGGATTGCAAGAACACGATAGCACTCGTTCACGAACTCGTACACGCAAGGCTGCGTAAAGGGCGAGGGGTTATATGCCGCTGAAGCTGAATCAAGAAGAGGCGCCCGCCATCAACCTAACCAGCATGATCGACATCCTATTTTTGTTGATCATCTTTTTTATGGTGGGGACACGATTCACGGAAAACGAATCGAATATCCAGATCAATCTGCCCAAGGTGGCTCCCAATGGTGCGATGCTGACGAGTCCGTCCAGCAAGATCGTGTTCATCAAGTCGGATGGTTCGATTCAATTGGATGGCCAAGTTGTTTCAGCAGAAGAACTGACCGCTCGTTTGGCCCAAGCCGTGAGAAACTATCCTGACACTTCGGTTCAGATTAAACCGGATGGGAATGTTACCATGCAGCAAGCTGCCAATGCCATCAGCGCTGTTCGGAATTCAGGCGCACAAACCAACGGCATCACATTCGCATCGAGTCAGAATCTCAGCTCACGGCGTTGATCATCATGATGATGTCGTTCGATCTTATCTGCAGTTTTGATCTTGCTTTCGGGCCTTTGCAACTTCTCTCAGGTCTTACTGTAGTCGGGATTCCCATTGTTCATGCAGTGGATCTGCTGGGTTTCGCAGCAATCGGGGACATCAGCAGCGGCCGCGTGTGGGCCATTGTCTTAGGAGTGTTATTCGCGATTGTTGCAATCACTTTGTTGGTTGCCTCTTGGACGCGTTGGGGGCAGACGAAATCGTTAACCAAGTGCATTGCCTTGGCTTTTCTGGCTCATGTTTGGTTGTTGATGTACGCTTATGGAACTCGAATCATCGTTCCCGGGTCCGGCGGTGGGACGGGCGGGGGCGCTCGATCCGAAAACATGACCATGACGATGAACCTGTTGGATGCGTTACCCGTTGAACAATCCTTGCTCGAGGCATCGAGAGATTCAGTGGTCGATTCGGATGCGCAAAACGAGCAGGATTCCGAACCTAAGCCAGAAACGCCCGAATCGCTTGAGTCCA
>CAITIF010000268.1 GCA_903892365.1 uncultured Pirellula sp.
CAGAAGAACCCAATCAGCGAGTGAATCTCCGAACGGAGATGGAGACCTGCGAGGCCCTGCTGCAGTTGCGCAATCAAAAGGTGACCATCGTGACACTCGCCAAACGCCTGTCCACGCTGCGATCCGCAGACCAAATTCTGGTCCTGCACGATCACAAACTTGCCGGCGCGGGCACGCACAGCGAACTGCTGGAATCTTCAGAGATCTACCGCCATTTGAACTACCTGCAGTTTTCCTCATTCGTCGACGCGTAATCTGCCACGAACACAAAACGGCTCGATATATGCTGGCATTTGCCCGCTTTGTTTGAAACACCCTTCGAAGTTTTGCGGTTTGTGTATCGTTCGATGGGTGAGACAGAAAAGGCTTAACAAATGGAGCCTCAGTACCTACTGGCCAAGGCCCAGCGAGAGAAATCCACAGACTGAATCAGACGCTTTCAACTATGGATTTTGTAAGCTATTTCGGTTGGCAAAACAAATGAACTACTTTCGCTGTTCGTTTACCCATTGAGCATACTCGGTGGATGCTTTGACCTGGTTTACGATGATTTCCGGAAGTTCATAGGGATGGTTTGCTTGGAGGAACGCGACTGCATTGGCGAGGCCATCGGAATCGACTTTGAGCTTTAGCCCGAATTCTTGCCCGTTTTGAATGGAACCGTTCCATCGGTAAACACTGAAGATTGGGCCCGAGATCTGAACGCAAGCGGCCAAGCGTTGTGACACAATCTCGGTCGCAAGCCGATTTGCATCGGCTTGATGTTCGATGGTGGTGGTAATCTCCACCAAATCAGCAAGCTGGAATGGCTGGCCAGATGGTGTTTTTTCACTGAGAGGTTCGTTCATACGTCTGATTCTACCGGTAAGTACGTAACTTCGTGTAGGCTAGTCGTTGGTGGGCGCTTCCACGATACGATAAAGATCGAGATCTGCACGACCTGATATCAGTGCGAACAATTGTCGAATTTGGTTGTGTGCTACCGTCAAGCCTGAACCAGCCCCGTCTTCAAGACTGCCTGCTCGCACTTGGTAGTAGCCGGGTTCTCTGGTGATGAAACTGGGCATGTCCGGATCGTTCCATGGGCTTAGATTCAGTTCGGTGGATATCGGTTTGGTACGGCCTGATTGAAACGATGCGATGACATCGCATTGCAGCTCCATCACCGAGTCATCGTCTCGCATCAATCGCAAGACATAATGCGCATTGGGTTCTTGTTGGATTTGATCCACGCCCAGCGATTCTAGGATGATCATATTCGATGGTTGATTCGAACGAATCGCCTGAAGAGCGTTTGTAAAGTCGTCTGAATCTTGAGTCCGCGTGGAGCGAATGAGCCAAGTTAAACGGGTGTCGGGTTGATTCGCAAACTGGCTAGCGAACTCCGTCGCGAACTGTGCCGCTCTCTTGGATTGGCCAATCAAACAGGTGCGTTTGCCAACGATCGATTTGGCCTCGAACTTCCGGTCGAGCGGTGTGTGTTTCAGAAATGTATCTCGCAATCCGATCTCTCCCATCGCTTGTCCGCCTCCCGGCCCAAGTCCACAGGATTGTTGGAACATGCCCCTGCAGTCGATCACGACATCTGCCCGCGAAATCCAATTGCCACGATGACGCCCCTCGACGAAAATGCGAAACTCATCGTTGCACCGTTCTTGAGGGTGGATCGCATCGCATACGTAGGTCTGTAAGCGAGATACGTCAGCGACAGGGCTTAGGAAGTGGATGTCGTCGAACAAAAGATCGTTCTTGGCAAGAGGGACCAAGTATTCTTCTGCAAACGACTTTCCGGTGAAGACATGATCGGGTGGACGACGCTCGTAGTCTGGGAACTGAGCCTTGATGGCGGCATGCCCGAGCGAGGTTGTGCAGTCCTGAACAGAGACACTCAGCGGACGGTTGTGCCAATCTAGCATTCGATGCGCAACACGTCGTTCCTCAAAGATTGTTACAAAGTAACCCAGGAATCGAGCGTAGATGGCCACTTCCAATCCAACCGGTCCTGCGCCGATGACGGCGATCGTAGCCGGGGACTCTACTTCGGGATCCCATTCCAGTTCCATCATGGCAGCGGCACATCTTCAAGTACGAATTCTAGGGATTGATCAATCAGGTTGGCGGGCGCTCGATACACAAAGGTGCAATCATCAAGCCCGCCATCGATATCGAACAAATAAGATAATCCAATTTCGTTTTCTGTCATCCGCGTCGTGGACCACCCCACATGCTCTACCCGTTTGCCTGTCTTGTCCAGAAGATATGCTTCGTTGTTGTTGGACCAACCTCGAAAGGATTCTGCAGATTTTTCGGTCCCTTTCAGACGCACGCCGACTAGGACTTCATAAATGTCTCGATTCTTGCGAGCTTTCTCCAGAATCACAGTCAAGTTGCCAACGCTAGCCGATTTGTCTTCGCTGGTCTTGCTCGCTTTCATCAAGTCGGTGAACTCCAGCGTGGCGGGCACACCTGGGGTAGCGATCGACATCTTGCCAGTCCATCGAGAGATTTTGGTGGACTGATGCTTTGGAAGCTGGAAGCTCAAGTCTACGAGCATCTGAGCGCCGCCCGATGGAACAAAGTCGGATTCTTGCGAATCGTCTGTTGTCGACAAAATTTGGCCATCGTCACAAACCAACTTCATG
>CAITIF010000269.1 GCA_903892365.1 uncultured Pirellula sp.
GAAATGCTCGGCAACTTTAGCTTCGGGGACTACTTCAAGAACGAAGCAATCGCCTGGGCTTGGGAATTTCTAACCGACAAAAAATGGCTGGGGATCGAACCGGGCCGGCTCACCGTAACCGTTTATAAAGACGACGACGAAGCGTTCAAGATATGGAACGAAAAGATTGGTTTGGCTAGCAATCGCATCAGTCGTCTCGAAGAGGACGAAAATTTCTGGCCAGCTTCGGCTCCAAGCCAAGGGCCTGACGGAGTGTGTGGTCCTTGCAGCGAAATTTACTACACCTTGGATTCCGGCAAGACGGTCGAAATCTGGAACTTGGTGTTCACGCAATTCAATCGAGTCGGCGAACCGCCAGACAATCTTCGCCCCTTGCCAAGCAAAAACATCGATACAGGGATGGGGATGGAGCGAACAGCAAGCGTTCTTCAAAACGTCACCACCAACTATCACATCGATATCTTGATGCCTATTGTGAAGGCAGCGGCCGAAGTGTGCGGCTTGAATTACGAAGCCGAAACTGACAATGGACGCCGCTTGCGCCGCATCACGGACCACGTTCGAGCTTGCACGTTTGCAATCCATGAAAATGTTTATCCAGGTCCCAAGAAGGCTCGCTATGTCATCAAGCGGCTGCTGCGACGAGCTGTTTTGGATGGCCATCAAATGGGGCTGCGCGAACCGTTCTTGCATCAATTGGTTCCGACGGTCGCCCAAATGATGAAAGCGGTTTACCCCGAACTTTCACAAACGACCGACCGAGTCGCTCAGGTGATGAAACGGGAAGAGTCCGATTTCTTCGCAACCATCGACTCCGGCTTAGATCGTATCGCAAAAGTCTTCAATGACATGCATTCCTCGGGCAGGATCATGGTGGATGGTCGCGAGGCAGCAAGCCTGTACCAAACCTACGGCGTTCCCCCCGAGACCTTCCAGCAAATTGCAGCCGAAAAGAACTACAGCTTCGACTGGGAAGGATATCGCGCTGCGATGGGCGAACACGGCGAAGTTAGCGGCGGCGGTGGAAAAGAACTGTTTGAAACAGGCCCCATCGAAACGCTCAAAGAAGCGTTGCAGCACTGCGAATTTTTAGGCTACGAGAAGACGCAGGCCGAAGCTCAAGTCAAAGGAATCATCGTCGGAAAGCCAAAAGAGGACCGACTGGTCAGCTCGATCCATCCCGCGAATGCTTCGGACATGGTTCGCATTGTTCTGGATTGCTCCCCTTTTTACGGGGAAAGCGGTGGGCAAGTCGGGGACTCGGGCACCATCTCTACCTCCAAAGGCTCCTTCGAAGTTACCGACACACAGCGCAGCGGTGATTTGATCATTCATTACGGCAAGCTTGCTTCCGGTGAAATCAAAGAAGGGGATGCGGTCGAAGCGAATGTCAATGCAGATCGAAGGAATGCCATCCGCCGTGCTCACTCGGCTACGCACATCCTGCATCACGCTCTGCAAAGCGTGGTCGGCGGGCATGCTCAACAACAAGGTAGCAAGGTAGATGCAGACTGGTTGCGATTCGACTTCAGCAATCAGGAACCCCTGACCGAGGATCAATTGAAGTCGGTTGAATCGATTTCGAATCAACGGATCCAAGAAGCCGCTGCGATCGATTGGAAACTAGTCCCACTAGCAACCGCTCGCGAAGCGGGCGCGATGATGCTCTTCGGAGAGAAGTACCCGGACCCTGTACGCATGGTCAGCATGGGGGCTTTCTCCAAGGAACTCTGCGGAGGTATCCATTTGAATCGCACCGACGAGGTGGGGACACTGGAAATTCTGTCCGAAGAAAGCGTCTCGTCCGGGACGCGTCGTATCACAGCCCTTACCGGCCAACGAGCGATCGAACAACGTCAACGCGTGGAAGCCCTTGCCATGCAAGCATCAGGAATCCTCGGCTGCACGATTGCTTCCCTGGGCGACAAGACGATGGAACTGCTCACGGCCACGCGCAAACTGAAGAAGCTGGTCGGGGGAAGCGGCAACGAAGCACCACCTGCCTTGATTACCAAGGGGAATTCCGTCGCGAAGTCAGAATCGTACGAAGTGACGCGAATCGCCTTCAAGATGGCCGCACGAGCCCTGAACATTGCCTTCGAAGAAGTTCCTGGTCGCATCGAGGGCTTGATGTTGGAGCAATCTCAGTTGCACGAACAACTCCGACAAATGACTTCAACGGGTAGCATTTCCATCGATGATTTGATGGGGATGGCTGTCTCAGTTTCAGGCACTCTTTTGATTGTTGCCGAAACACCCAATGCCAATTCCGGCATGATGCGGCAATGGATCGATCAGCTTCGCAAGAAGTCCGGCGAACCCATCGCGATCTTACTGGCGAATTCGGCCGACGAGAAAGTAACCCTCATCGCGGGGATCAGCCAGTCGTTAGTCGAGAAAGGCTTCAGCGCAGGCAAGTGGATTACCCCCGTGGCTGAAACGGTCGGCGGCGGCGGTGGCGGAAAGCCGGATCTCGCTCAAGCCGGCGGCAAACTTCCTGCCAAGCTCCAGGAAGCTTTGCAGGTCGCAAAAGAAACATGGCACTCGATGCTAAGCACCAAAACATAAGTTTGTTTGCGTTACGCACGTGGCAGCGTCTCTCCGAGACGCTGATTTTCGCGAGTCTCGGAGAGACTCGCCTACGTGGATAAGCTCAATGATCCGTGCGAACGTGTTTAGCTTGAATAGGACAACCTTTGCTGAATGGTAGATCGCCCTTTTCGGCCCGTTATTTGCCTTGCATCAGCTACACTGTTTGACAGCGGCTGGTTCTGCTATTTTAATCAGAGCCTGCTAGCTAGAAGTTTCGAGGGGAGTTTCATTAGGAACTTCCTCACATCCCACCCTATGGAGACATGTCTCGCATGAGAATTGCATTTTTTGTTTGCGCCGTCGCACTGATGGCAGCTGTGTCGTCCAAATCAGCGTTTGCCATTAAAGAGTTCGGCGAACAATTTGGTCGAATCTACGTCGAAGGTAGCAAAGACGAAGCGTTCAAGGCACTGGTTGGCGAAGCCAAGTGCAACGTTTGTCACATCGACAAAGAAAACAAAAAGAAGCACAATCCCTACGGCGATGCGCTTCATGATCTGGGATTGGACAAGAAAAAGTATCAGCCTATGCTGAAGTCCGACGCGGAAAAGGCCAAGAAGGAAATCGAAGAGATTTTCAAGAAGGCTGAAGAAAAGAAAAAGGAAGGCGAGTCCAAGACCTTCGGCGAAAAGATCCAAGCTGGCGAGCTTCCTGGTGGTGACAAGTTGGGCAAGCAACCAACTTCTGCAAAGTTGATCTCCTTCAACAACGCATCGGAATTTGTCGAACTATTTGACGGCAAGAGCATGACCGGTTGGAAGGTGAACGAAAACGCCGCCAGCTGGAAAGTGGAAGATGGCTGCTTGGTTTGCCAAGGCGAACGAAGTCACATTTTTTACGTTGGCGACAGCAAGCCTTTCAAGAACTTTCACTTCAAGGCTGACGTGAAGACAATGCCCAACAGCAACGCGGGCATCTATTTTCACACCAAGTTTCAAGAATCGGGTTGGCCCAAGTATGGCTTTGAATGCCAAGTGAACTTGACCGCTTCCGATCCCATCAAGACCAGCAGCATTTACCAAGTGAAGAACGTTGCTGAACCCGCTGCCAAGGATAACGAATGGTACACCCAAGAGATTATCGTGCAGGGAAAGCAAATCACTCTGAAGGTCAACGGAAAAACCTTGGTAGATTACACTGAACCAGAAGGCCAAAAGGCAGGTAATGATTTTACCCGCGTTCTTGATCAAGGAACCTTTGCCCTGCAAGCTCACGATCCAGGCAGCCGAGTTTACTTCAAGAACTTGATGGTCAAACGACTCGATTAAGAACGACTAATCAATTTGCAACTTCAATACGTTCGTAACATGTTGTGCTCTCTTCGGAGAGCACACTTTTTTTGCGCTAGCAGAAAGCGGACTGCGTCCGCATTTTCCAAGCACCCCTTCCACTTCATGGCTGGTGGGCTTCGATGCATTTTCTTGCTGTTAGGGCTTCTTCTGCCCTCACTTGCCGAAATCGCTTTTTCGCAAGGGGTTGATTCCACTGTCGCAAGTCCAACCGCGACCAGCAACGCCAAGCAAGCGGATGTCTCTTTTCTTGCGAACATGGGTCTAGGGGGCGTTTGGAAGGTTGGTTACCCAACTCAAACGACTATCGACATTACTTCCAGCGATGCAATAAGCGGCACCATTCAGATTCAGACCTGCGATGGGGATGGTGTGAATGTCGTCTACTCAGACCCCTCCTGGGCTTTTGAGTTGCAGCCTGCAACGCCTTATCGGCTTCGTGTATACGTAAAGCATGGTCGCAATAATCGACCGATCGTCGTTCGCGTGCTGGGCAATACGGGTGAACTCGTTTTGGAACGAGCATTGACTGACCAGGAACGAGGACAAGTATTGCCAGCCACCCAACCCTGGGTCGTCGGTATTGGTACCGATAAGCTTCAGTTGGACCAAGGATCCATGAAATCGGCGCGTGGTGCGTTGCCCGAATTTTCCCTGGCGATACTGACTCAAGCCGATTATTTACCAACTCAATGGCATGGTTATGAGGGGGTCGATCTTGTCGTGATGTCGTCCTCTAACAAGACGTTGAACGAATCGATCCAGGGGGATCAAGCACTGGCGCTTCGGACCTGGCTTTCCCGGGGTGGACGACTGGTTCTGAGCTTGGGCAGCCAATCTGCGAGTTGGATGGATAAGCCGGACTTGGCATCGATCTTGCCCGGTTCGTTCGATGGAGTCGCAGAACGATGTGATTCTGCTCCCTTGGAGTCTTTTCTTGGGTCCCAAAGTCCTCTCGACAAATTGATTTGTGCGGTCTGCACTTTGCGGACTGGTACGGTGGATGTTGTGACTCAAACTCCGGATCGAAGCAAGCTTCCGCTAGTAGCGAAGTGGGCCTGCGGTGCAGGCAAGGTTTCGTTTATCGGGACCGAAATCGACAGTCCTGAGATTTTGCCTTGGGAAAGTCGACCTGCCCTTTTGAAGTCACTGTTGGCGGATCAGTGGGAAAAGAAAACACTGCAGCGAGAAAAGCTTAGCTACCAAGGCTATGACGATTTGTCTGGCCAATTAAACGCAACCTTAGATCGCTTCCCATTATTAACTCTGGGAAATTTGACCACCATCTCGATCCTGGCTGGCGTTCTCTGTTTGTTGATCGGCCCACTTGATTTCTTTTTGGTTTCCAAGACTTGGAAGCGTCCGCGAGGAACTTGGATCACTTTGATTTTGTGTTCTGCAGGAAGTTGTATGATTGCCATAGGAATGTATCGGTCATGGAAACCGGCAGAACCGAGCATGAATTCCTTAGAGATGATCGATATCGACTACCAATCTCAAACGGTAATGGGACGCGGATATAGTCATTTTTACGGAGGAGTTCGCGGTACCTTTGACTTTACCGCTAGTCGCCGAAAAAAGTTGAACGATCCAGACAAGGCAGTTTCAAGCCGAACGATATCCTTAGACTGGCTTGGCCAACCCGGGAAGGGTCTTGGCGGCTTTGAATCCACCGTTGCCACCGATCGTGGAATGCCCACGTACCAAATCCGCGGCGCGACCGAAGATCGGGCAGATCGCGATCAGAATTCCGAAATCAAAAACGGTTTGTTTGGCATTGGAATTCCAACGGCCGGAACAAAGTCATTGAGTGTGTCATGGAGCGAGACAATTTCGATTCCTGAAACGGCGC
>CAITIF010000270.1 GCA_903892365.1 uncultured Pirellula sp.
ACAACCACTGACTCGATTGCATTGTTGGTGGTGTGGTCGCAGCTTCGATGCAAGGAGCGGCGTTGAAGGAATTCACTGGGGTTGCTCCCCAGAGTAGGTCGCGGGTTAGTTTCGCGGAAACTGGCTCTCTGAAAACCATGTTTGCATCTATGCAGCGAACTGAGCGCTGCGAAAACTTCAAACGTCGATCCACATCGACCTCTACTCAACCACCGATCGACCCACACATCAACCGACCCATTCTTTCTTGGTCGCGTTCCTCTTGCGTGTGAGTCACTTGCCCATGGCAGAAATCGAAGATTCCATTCGCACAAACGCGAAAGGTCCTGCCAAAGCTTCAGGCGATGCAGGAAGTGTCGAGCAACACAAACTGACCGACCAAATCGAAGCCGATTGCTATCTAGCCTCAAACATAAAGCTTTTCGAGCATGTCACCAACAGCGGGTGTCAATTGATCGCGCCTACGCAATTCATCAAAGCGGCTAAGTAAATCCTCGGGACGCAGACGCGCTTTTTGGGAACCGCTCAAATCTGCGACAAACTCTCCCTTGTGCATCATCAAAATGCGATCACCTAAATGGACTGCTTGTTGCATCGAATGAGTAACCATCAAGGTAGTGAGCCGATCCTGCGCAACAATCTCATGCGTCAAGCGAATCACTTGATCCGCCGATCTTGGATCCAAAGCTGCAGTGTGTTCGTCCAGCAACAACAAATCCGGTTTGTGCCAAGTCGCCATCAACAACGTGATCGCTTGACGCTGCCCGCCTGACAAATTCCCAATCGGATTATCAAGTCGATCCTCAAGTCCCATCTTCAGGGACCTGAGCCTCTCTGCAATCTGCCCTCGCAACGTCGTTGACAACGACCATCCAAGTCCACGACTCATGCCCCTACGAGCTGCCAACGCCAAGTTCTCCGCAACGGTCATCGTCGGCGCACTGCCTGAAAACGGATTCTGAAAAACCCTACCGATCCGACGCGCGCGTTGATGCTCAGTCCATCCTGTAATATCATCACCAGCCAATTCCACCCGGCCCGAGTCAACCAAAAAAACGCCGGCAACAGCATTGAGCATCGTCGATTTGCCAGACCCATTCGTACCGATAACGTTCGTAAATGACCCTGGCTCCATCGTAAACGACACGCCTCGCAAACTTCGAACCTCATTTGGCGTGCCAGGATAAAATGTTTTTACAACCTCAGAGACCCTGAGCATGATCCGCCTCCCCAACTGCATCTGAATTGAACTTTAACTTGAGTGCCTTCAACCATCGAGGAGCAACCAATGCCAAGAAAACAAACACGGCCGTTATTAGCTTCAAGTCGTTCGGGTTGAGTCCACATCGCAGTGCAATGGCGATCATCATACGAAACAGAATCGACCCGATCACGGTTCCAGCAATCAAAACGCCGAACCGGGATGACCCAACAAGCGACTCCCCAATAATCACACTTGCAAGCCCCCAGACCACCATCCCGATCCCCATCTGAACATCCGCGAATTCCTGACATTGAGCAAGCAGAGAGCCAGAAAGAGCAATCAATCCGTTGGCCAATGCAAGCCCGAATATCAACAACACTTTGTCGCTAGCCCCAAGTGCGCGGATCATCTGCGCGTTGTCACCGGCTGCTCGCATGGCAGCGCCTAGATTCGTTTTGAGAAATGCAAACAACCCGATCCCCAAAAACACAACCAAAATTGTCAAGAACAAAAGGTTCGCAAGGTCCTGCGCCCCGACCATCCATCCAAAAAGGTTGTGGCGCTGCTGATCGCCAAAGCATATCTTGCTAAGCTCAGCCCAAGATTTCGATAATGTAGGACTGTCGGTAAGCGACACGTTGCTTCGCCCGAGCACCCGCAAATTGATCGAATACAAAGCCGTTGTCACTAATATCCCAGAGAGCAATCCATGGATCTTGAAAGTCGTATGCAATATCCCTGTACTCGACCCCGCAAGCATACCAGCAAGAAATCCGCCCAAGGTTGAGAGCAGTGGACTCCATCCGGATATAAGCATTGCGGTCGTCGCTGCACCCCCCAACGCAAAAGATCCATCGGCAGTAATGTCCGCAAAATGAAAGATGCGGAAACTGATGTATACACCCAACCCCAGCAAGGCGAATACCAGTCCAAAATTCAAGGCACTTATCAGCAATAACATTCCACTACACCATCTCCCCGCAGTCAGCTATAGGACCAAACCAACAGGCACCACGCATCAATTCCGTCTGCCCTACCCCTTCAATCGGCCTATCGTCCGATAGCAAATGCAATACGCTCCTAGGCGTGTCATGCTTGAATAAATCACGAATCGTCTGATGCAAAGGCAATACCCCCTTAGCTAACGGTCGATAAGGAAACACCGCAGCATGAAAATGCCCCTGAACCAACCCGCCATCCTTGAGCGGCCGCACAAACGGCTGCAACTCATCGTCACACTCTCTACATGCTATCCCAACAATTAATGCGAGCAAGCGATCTTCATTCTGCTCACTTGTAAACGATATCCAATTCCGGATCGCGGGAAACGTCCACGGAGACTTACCATCAGCCCGAGTCGGTGATTGAATCAGCGAGGCTCCCACAACCGTTGCGGCCTCGACGATCAAAGCAAACGCCCCTTGTTTGCACTCGAATGCATCGAGCACGCCCTGAGTAAAATCAGACAAGGGAAACGAACCTCGCTGACTCCTTCCTGCCTCGAAGCGGATCAAATGCGAGAAATCCCCCTGCATACTAATCCCATAGAGCAACAGCAGATCGGGAATCATGTCGCCTCTGGAGATCTGAAAGTCAGGAATCCTACTACCGTCGGTCGGCTGCTCAATCCCAATCCCTGATATGGCTAACGACTCCCCGAATCGGCAAAGAGCCCCCTCGTGGCCAGCTTGAACCCGCAATTCCTCCCCAAGCGAACCAAGCCCAATCACTACCCGATCCTCAAACAATCTCAGCTTGTACGCATCTTCCGGATCAAGCGTCCCATTTGTCAACCGATCTGGATATCCGAACCACGAGCATCGCAATGGATGCTTCTGCTCAAGACGATAGGACTCAAACTGCACTCCATTTAGCTCGAGTTTTCTTTCGGTCTCGGCCGTATGTGACACCCCTCCCAAACCAGCCTTCGAACTGCGCTCACCTAAGAGCAACTCCTGAAGCTTCATCATCCGCAGTACCGACAGGACATTGTCAACTGGATTGACCACCCGCAAGGAACCACCGACCCCTGCCAACCGCTTGCGATATTTGAGCAACACACCGATTCCAGCAGAACTCATGTAATGGACGTTTCCAAGATCGATTTCAATGTGATGCTCGCCACGTTGGATCGCAGTCTCAATTGCCGAACCAACATACTCCGACCAACTGGCATCAAATCGCCCGTCGAGCGACAGGATAAAGTGATCACCTACATGCTGCGTCTTAATTTCCATAGTGCTTCAGATCGTTCGATTTCTGTGTTCAAATGAATAAGGGGGCTGTCTAGTCACTCTTTGGGTACGAGCTGCGAGGGGATCTTGTTTTCCGTCGCAGTAATCCATCCATCGGCTCGCTCCTTGATCGATGAAGTGACTGTCCAGCGATCTTTTAACTTCGACAAAACCGTTTCGTTGT
>CAITIF010000271.1 GCA_903892365.1 uncultured Pirellula sp.
GCAGTTGTCAACCGTTGGTTGACAACTGAATCTTGAGCCAACTCCTGCTCGGTAAAGATGGCTTTGAGGTGCTTGGCAATGTTTTGCTTGGTGGTCTGGAAAAGCCCGGCCATTTCAAGCTGGGTCAGCCACACCGTGCCCAGGTCGGCCCGCAGCTTGATCTGGCTGCGCCCGTCTTCTGTGGTGTAGAGAATCAAGCCATTCATGCCGAAGTAAAAACTTGGGCAACCAGGCTAATAGTGACAACGACTTCTTCGCCTTCTGTATCGTTAACCCAAGTGATAGCTGGCCATGCTTTCAGCGCACGAACAATGCCGCTCCCAACCCCCCGGAAATTCAGAATATCAGGGGCAAAGGATGCCAACAAAACATTGCGACTGCGTCGGACGCCCTTCCGAATCTGATCAACCGTCAGGCTGTTGGGCAGTTTTCCTGGGCTGCGAATTTCGATTCGATCATCAAAAATGAAAAGCTTGATGGAATCCTTGATGAAGTAATCTCGGTGAATCAAAGCGTTCACTAAAAGTTCTTCAAAAACAGTTTCAGGTATTTCTGCGCTGCCGCGCTGATTAAACGAACCTTCACCTTGGATGCGCGAATTCCATCGCTTTAAAAAGCCCATAGCCGCATCATATTGTTCAGCGAGTGTTCCTTCCATTCTTCTTTGATCGTGCCATTCTGAAGCAGACCGTTCCGTGCCTTTGAACCAAATCGCGTCGACCTTCATCTCCGGCAATAAAACCGTGAGGCGCTTGCCAAACAACAGCAACCCTGCAACCGTAGCACGGCCTGAATCAACAAGCTCCAAATTTTCCAAAGTTCGTTGGTAGGCTTCGCGGTCATTGCTTCGACTGGGTGGCGCCTCGGAATACTTGGTCTCGTAGAACCGCGCAAACGCATCATGGTCCAAATCCTCAAGTGTCGAGGCTGAAACCACTTGGCTTTCTGCGTAGAGTTTTTCACCCGATTGAAATAGCCGTGCTAGCTCTTCAGGACTTTGGACTCGACGTTTATCAGGTCCATTTTTTACCCAATAAACACCAGCCTTGTCGCAATAAGGTTTGGATGCGCCGTCGGAGATTTCGATAACCGCCACGATGCCATCACTGGTCGCGATCGACTTGGAGAGGATGGAGAAGGGTGGACGAACACTGTCCCAAGCCACCTTCGCCATGTCTTCGCCGACTTTTTCTGCCTCCTCGCCTGAAAGCCCGAGGATAGAGCCATCTTTTTCAACACCTATAAATATCTTTCCCCCACCGCTGTTGGCGAAGGCAACGATTTCGCCGGCCATCTTGGCATCGGCTGACGGCTCGCGTTTGAATTGCCGCGTGCTGTCTTCTCCCAGAAGTATCTGGCTTCTCAGTTCGAACTCTTCCATAGCTGATAAATCTCCTTTCTGCGTTGAAACGCATCTTTGCCGCCTTCCATCACCGTGACGATGCGTTGCTGAATGTTCTTGTCGTCAATACTGCCGTGGTCGAACGAGAAGGTTTCCCCATCCTTGCGGCAGACAATCGCTTGTTCCGCATCACCGAGCACAGGAATGTTGGGGTTGTGGGTGGCAAACACAAATTGAGTCAACTCTTTTCTATCCAACAGTTGGCGTATGAAATGGCTGTAAAGCGTTTCGTTGTCCAGATCATCTTCGGGTTGGTCGATGAGAATGACCGGATGCCTTTGCAAATGCATGAGGATGTGCAGAATCACTGTGGCCCGTTGCCCCAGTGAATACTCGCCCAGCGGCTTCTTATCAAAAAGAATGGTGGTTTCATCAGGCGTTCTGAATGTAAGAAAATCCGCTAGGTGCTCTAGTAAAGTACTCCGTACCTTTACCGCAGCGTTTTCACTTAACTTCGTCTCTACCTCCAAGAGGGCGCGAGATTGGTAAAGCTCTCGGCCATCCACAAAAGCTTCTTCCATTGAGTCATAGGAAGCCGCTTGTAGTCCGCTTCCTCTGAACTTGGAGCGCAGGAACTCGCCAAACGCCCGGCGTTTGCCCTTGAAGGCTGTCTGAAGGCGAATGTCTTGAGGGAGCTCTGACTCAAGGCGGCGCACCTCGGCTTCGCGCTCCGTGAATCTTTCGCGCCAGAAGTCGTGGAGTTTATTGACTGCAGCCCCCAACAGATCGCGAGCTGTTTGCTCGGTTTTTGCGCGTTGAGTACCTGCGGCCAACAGCTTTGTCAACTGTTCGAGTCGAGCCTTTTTCTTGCGGAACAACTCCAGATCAAGCTGGGGTTCGTTCAGTGTCTTTTGCAGTTCTGCAACCTCCTGCTTCAACTCATCTTGGACAGGTGCCAATTTCTGCAATGCGTCACCCACTGATGTGAACGCGACGCGCAAGGTTTGCAGCGCTGACTGAGCAGTCGCCTTGGCTTCATCGGACTTGGCCTTGGCTGCTGCAAGATCAGCTTCAGCCAGTTTGCTCCGCCCAGACTTTAAGGTGGGGCATGCCCCATCGGCCTCGCCCCAATCCGCAGAATCTTTGAGGTTGGTTCCCAACTCTTTCAGTGCCGTCTGCCAAGAAAGTATGGCTAACCGATCCCCATCAAACAGGGTCATGTCGGCCAGCTTCTTGTCGACGCCTTTGTCTGTGAAAACTTGAAGCTGCACATCCAGTTCGTTCTTTTCTTTTTGCAGTGCCGCTATTTGCTCGGTGGCTTCCAGCGTGTCTTTGAGTTGCCGGGCGGCTTGGCGCACGCCTTCAATCAGCGCGGCTTCTTCCTGCCGCTTGGGGTCGATGCGGTCTGCCAGCAATTGATCCAAGAAACTTTCGTCGAACGACTCCGAGCGTGCCGAAAGATCCTTTTGCCCGAAGTAAAGAATGTCTTTCAGAATCGCTTTGGGAGACACATTGTCTCGATACACCCCATCCAGATACACCGAAGGC
>CAITIF010000272.1 GCA_903892365.1 uncultured Pirellula sp.
GGGGCGTGGATTTTGGTGATGCCATGAGTGCTTCGGCCTCGACACCCTCGAAAAGTTACCCCGCTACGATTGCCGATAACGGCGCACGACATATTCTGAAGGATGCATTGCGATTGGGATCCAGCGTCGATGCCGAACGCGATGGTGTGCCGGCCGATTCCGATGCAAAAGGAGACAACGCCATTGGTAAAGACGAGGACGGCGTGCGTTTCCCGTCAACCATCCTTTCGCTAACGGATTCCAGCGCAAGCAGCCTTTCTGCGGTCGCAAGCGGCGATGGTTACCTGACTGCTTGGATTGATTTCAACGGTGACGGCGACTGGTCGGACCCATCCGAATATGTCGTACAAAATGAGTGGGTGACCGCCGGTGCTCATGTGTTCTCGTTCGAGGTTCCACCCAATGCGATTGTCGGTAAAGTTGCGGCTAGGGTGCGATTGAGTTCACAATCCGGACTGGCCCCAACTGGAATCGCAAGCAATGGCGAGGTTGAGGACTATGTTTTGGAGATTCGCAATAGCCATGAATCGATTGACATTACACCGGTTGGAGGTGGCACCGTATCGATTGTCGATTTTTCAGCCACGCATATCCAATACGTCGAAGATGGCAAGGTTCTGGCTCGCTACCCAAAATCCATTTGGAATATACATACGGCCCGATTTCCAGGCTCCGAGTCAGACGACACCATGGATTTGGATTCCCAAACTCAGGGTGAACTCTTTCTCTTAGGTAATGCCGGGGCAGGGAACGACCGGGTTCATTTCAAAAAAGGTCAGAACCTGGACCTAACGAAACGCATCCAAGACAGCGTGACCAATCTCGAAATGATCGACATGAAGAATGATGGGGTCAATCTGTTGAGGCTGGACGCTGAGTCGGCATCAGCCGTTACAGATGGACTTCAATCGCTAAAGATTTACGCCGACGCTACGGACCAAATCTTCTTTCGTGGTGAATGGAAAGTGGATTCCAAATTAGAAATCAATGGAGAGCAATTCCACAAATTGACCAGCGGCACCGTTTCTGTAAATCTTGCAAACGGTCGCATGCGACAAAACCCATTGAAACCACTTGATGTCGACCTGGATGGGTCTGCGACACCCTTGGATGTTTTGTCCATCATCAATAAGTTGAACATCGCGGACTTACCGGTCCCGAATGGAACCAACTATTTGGATGTCGACGGTGATGGAATGATATCTCCATTGGATGTATTGACACTCATCAATGCGCTCAACGATCGGTCGGGTCCTGGTGGCGAAGGCGAATCCAAAGAAGCAGTCAGTGATGCATTCCCTATGGCATTCGCGGCCGATTTCGAATGGGAATGGAACCGCAGGAAGCGATAGGTTGCTACATGGTGACCCACTATTGAGTCCTTAAGTATTGAGAGAACTTTCTAAGGCAAATCGATAGCTCATCTCACTGGAGCAGAGCCAATCGGCGATCTTCCCATGGAAGCTCCATTGGACTTCACGGACGGCCAACTTCTTCAGCCTATTGACTTCTCGTTAGCTATCGACAATCATTTGTTGAGACTAAGTCTCAGCAAGCGATTGGTTTGGGTTCACCCTGTAAATTTCCTTAGCCAGCCAAGTTCCTATCGGTGCGATTGAAACCGATTCCGTGTTTGAATCCAAACACGCAAGTTCCCTACTGGAATCCATTGCCATGATGTCGGTCGACCCAAACGAATCTCGCTCCCTTGCGGTGGGCAAGCAAACGGACGCTATCACCGAGCTGGCCGCCACCGAGCCGAAACCTACGCTGGCATCTTCGGGCCCTTTAGTTTCAGGTCCTACAGGTCATGCTGCGAACAGCATTCGATCCATCAACCTTCCAAAAATCATCCCCTTCGCCGAACTTTGTCGGTGTGGGGATGAGATTTGGATCGAACATGAGAGGCAAATTTATCGGCTTCGAAAAACCAAACAGGGTAAGTTGATTCTAACCAAGTAGAGTCTAGTTACTTTCGCGGTTGGCCTTTGCCATTGGCTGGGTTTGGATTCTGTGCTTTTCGAGCGTCAGGTGGTGATGCAGGCTGTCTCTTGTCTTGTGTTGCAGGCGGTCGCCGATCCATTTGAGCCGCAACAGGCTGCTTCGGAGCAAGTTGAGCTTCACCGTTCGAGAGCAGTTCTTCCAAGGCATCTTGCATTTCCTTGCTGAAGTGCGACGTTCGTTTGACAACGCGTCCATCCCCATCGATCAGGAACGTAATCGGTACACTGAGAACACCAAGCCGAATTGCCAACGAGCTTTCGAAACCACCTTGCTCATGGATGTGAGGCCACGGGAAGGACTTGTTGCTGTTCAAGAATTCCTTGGCGATGTTCGCATCGGTATCCAGATTTACACCAATGATTTGCAAGTTCTGTCTTGCATACTTGGCTTGAACCTTACGAATTTCAGCCATGTCTGCTTTGCAAGGTTCGCACCAGGATGCCCAGTAGTGAACCAAGATCGGCATTTTCGCCATCGACTTGCTATCGATGTTCTTGCCATCGAGAGTCTTGCCTACCAGACCAATTTGGCGACCTTCCAAAGTTAAACGAGCCAATGCACCCGAGGCCTTATCCCCTTGGACAGTCTTTGGGAATTGGGTGGAGACTTTACGATACCAAGTTTCTGCATCCTTTTCTTTTCCACTGAGTTCATGGTTGAGCCCGATTTGGATCATAGCATCAGCAGCATCCAAACTATCTGGGTAGCTGCCGGCGAACTCTTCCAGCTGCTCCATGTACTCGATTTGCAGCTTTGCAAAGTCGACATCGTTGCCAGAACTTCTGACGGTGTAGTCGGTGCTGATCAATCGATAGGCAACGTAGGCGATCAGGTCTTTGGCCTTGGGGATGTTTGAAAGGGTTTTGATCATCTCCCGCATCTTTTCGACCCCTTCTACGTATTCACCCGTTTGGGCTGCGGAGCTGGTCGAATCCGCGAATTGCTTGACCCAGAGCTCAAGTTCGCCAGTATCCTTGTTGGCAATGACTAGCTTTTGCAGCAAGGTAGCCTTATCTTCTTGTAGCCTGCTGCGATCATTTGCGGGGTCTTTGAACGCAGTCTCCAGACGCTCAAGTTCAGCCAACATGTTCTGCACATCTTGAGTCAGTCCACCCTCTGCGGAGGCTGATCCTCCGATCCGGTTGCTGGCCGCTGCAGGGAAGAACAATCCGCTATCGGCGAGCGTGACTCCTTCCGTGATTGCCTTGGGTAGATCGGCGAGTCGCCACGCGCTATCGATCTGCACCAAGGTTCCAATCATCAACTGCTGGTTGGTACCATCATTCTCGACGATCGCGATCGCATTTTCGTACGCAATGATATCGCGTGATGAGCCTTCGGTTCCGGCAGGAACAACGCCAGGCTTGTCCGCCGCAAAATGAGCCCACTTGGTGTTCGTTCCGATAAGCTTTTGGGTGCGAGCAAATTCGGCAAAGCCCGTCGTGGCACTCGCCAGTCGTGACGTTAGCTGATCTCCTTTGTCTTCGCCCAAGCCCAGTTCTTTCAGTTCCGCATCGGTAACCAGCAATTTACGAAATCGTTCATCGTCCCGCGCCTTGATGGCTTCCACGACTTCAATAGTGACTTCTTCGGCAGAAATCGACTTCCATTGGTCTATTTTGCCATCTTCATTGCTGTCGATTCCCCAGCGAGTGCCGGCTGTACCGAGCCATCGATACTGGTCGGCCGCGCCATTGAAATCGCTATCGATATCGCGATAAACTTCGATACCATCTTTGTAATAGCACCATTGGTCCACCTGCCGATCGCCGTTGCTATCAGCAAATCGACGCAGTGGCTGTCCACTGCTGCTGTAAATGACTAGACCTTCGAAACCATTGCGAGTTTCATACTTGCCAGTGCAGCTATCGATTTCTGTGTCGGTTACTTTATCGAATGCGATGGAGCTTTGACGGGGGGCGTAGCTGAGTGCTTTTACGACTTGTGGGTCTCGCTCGGCAGCGAAGCTAGAAGCGATGCAAACGGTACCGAGAATGGTGGTGGCCGATGCCACACGAATACTAGCCCTGATCATTCGAGAAATACTTGCCTTGCTTAACTGGTTCATTCGGTCGACTCCTGGTCCCTACAACGTTTTGCTCAAAGACATCGCGCAAACACTAGGTACAGTATCGTCCGATTAATCGATCCACTTTGCGCAACTCGACTAAAAGACAGTAGCTATTTCAAAGTTCGATTAACCGCCCAGTTCTCGCGGCTTTACCAGCCTGCGCAGCTTCCAAGCCGCAACATCGAACCACTGGTTTGGCCAGTTTTTTTCCACCGCTTCAAAAACGGCAATCGCAGCTGTTGGCATCTCCAAATAACTACCGCTTAAAAAGCTAACGGCTTCCTCCATTCCTGGGTTATGAGCCAAAACCAACACGCTTTCTCGAGTCGCGAATTGGCTAGCATGCGAAACAAGCACCGACGCGGGTGCCAAATACAACTCTCGCTGGTAATGAACCTCGGGCTCCGAATTTACAACGACTGGATTGTTTCGCCACACGTTCAGCATCAAGGCAAGTGTTTGCGACGTACGGACAGCGGTACTGCACAAAATGACCTCTGGAATCAAACCTTCGCTAGCTAACCACGACGCCATGCGCGGTGCCGCGTCTTGACCTCTCGCATTCAGCGGTCGATCGTGATCCGAGACCGATCCATCCGACCAGTCACTCTTTGCATGCCTCATGAGAAGCAGTTGTTTCGGAGTATTCGCAGTCAACGTAGTACCCGTCACTTGTCAAGATTTTTAGCCGAGCGGCGTTCGCGAACTGCGGAGGCGAGTTCTTCCAGCAAAGCAACGCTATCTTCCCACCCTAGGCAAGCATCGGTAACGCTTTTTCCATATTCCAATGCAGCGATCTGCTCGGGCTTTTGAACAAGCTTTTGATTGCCAGCTTTCAGATGGCTCTCAATCATCACACCAAATATGGACGTGCTTCCTGCGGAAAGTTGGGACGCAATACTATGACACACATCCTTTTGGCGTTCGTGGATTTTGTCGCTATTGGCATGGGAGCAATCGACCATGACCTTGGTGGTGGCTTTCGCATTTGATAGTTCTTTGACCGCTTCCGCTACGTGCAGAGAATCGTAATTCGGTGATTTCCCCCCTCGCAGAATCAGATGGCAGTCTTGATTCCCTCGCGTTTGAACGGTCGCAACCTGACCATTCTTATGAATCGAAAGAAAGTGATGAGACTGCGAAGCGGCTTGAATGGCATCGATTGCAATCTTGACGTTTCCATCGGTTCCATTTTTGAAACCGACAGGAGCGGACAGTCCCGATGCAAGTTCGCGA
Organism: uncultured Pirellula sp.; assembly: GCA_903892365.1. Taxonomy (GTDB): domain Bacteria; phylum Planctomycetota; class Planctomycetia; order Pirellulales; family Pirellulaceae; genus JBKCUI01. Next base: position 5,312 of record CAITIF010000272.1, read on the forward strand.
TGCACCTGAGATTCCGTTGTCCTAGCGCCGATGGCTCCCCAACTAATCAAGTCACCAATATACTGTGGCGAAATCACATCTAAAAATTCCGAGGCACACGGCATCCCAAGCCGATTGAGTTGCACCAGAAGATCTCGAGCGATTCGAATCCCTTCGTCGATGCGATAGCTCTCGTCCAAATACGGGTCATTGATCAGCCCTTTCCATCCAACGGTGGTGCGTGGCTTTTCAAAGTAGACTCGCATGACGATTTCTAAATCCGCAGCATGTTTGCTGCGTTGGTCCATCAGTCGTGACGCATATTCCAACGCGGCCTTGGGGTCATGGATGGAACAAGGGCCGATGACCACAAGTAGACGGTCGCTATCACCCGACAACATCCTAATAATGCTGCGTCGAGTTTCCTGGACCAATTTTTCGATGGGCGAATTGGCGATTGGGAAAAAGCGAATCAGGTGCTCCGGCGGTGGCAACGGAACAATCTGGTCAATACGTTGATCGTCTGTTCCCGA
>CAITIF010000273.1 GCA_903892365.1 uncultured Pirellula sp.
GTCCCGACTGTTATCTCCCTTTTCCGCGCCTTAACGTCCAGCGTTTTGATGCCTCGATTCCGCAGCGTCGCCGGCCATCTCGCATCATTGCCACACGTTGGCCTTCCATTGCTGAGCCGCTGGTGATGCAGTCGCATTCTGCAGCGGAGTCTCATGACGATGAAAATGAAAATGATGTCGTCATCGAAGAATTGAGAACGGGGGTTCGCAGAAATGTGCCACGCGTTCCCGGCGTTTACGGCATGCTCGACTTGCGTGGCCGATTGATTTATGTCGGCAAAAGCAAATCGTTGCGGGGGCGATTACTCAGTTATTTCCTGCCGCATAACGAAGAAGAAAAAGCGGGACGAATCGTCCAAACAACTCAATCAATCGTGTGGGAATCCCAACCATCGGAGTTCGCAGCCCTTCTGCGGGAACAATACTTAATCCGCCATTTTCAGCCCCGCTTTAACGTGCAAGGAATGCCTAAACGGCAGCGTCCGGTTTACCTTTGCCTCGGCAAACCACCGGCAGAAATGCTTTATGTTTCGCACCTCCCTGACTCGCGCGCCGTCGCCTGCCAAGGCCCGTTAATGGGCTCAGGACGCGTCCGGCGGGCCGTGGAGGTCCTGAATCGCATCTTTGGCCTACGCGACTGTAGCAACCAGACCAGCTTTTCCTTTACCGACCAATTATCGCTCTTCGATCTCTCGCCTCGGCCAGGTTGCCTCAGACTCGAACTACAAACATGCCTCGGCCCATGTGCGGGAGCCTGCAATCGCGCTAGCTACGAAAAACATGTCCACCAAGCTCGCGCCTTTTTGCTTGGTGAAAATGAACAGCCACTTCAAATACTTGAACATCAAATGCAAACGGCCGCAGAGCGAACGCATTTCGAACAAGCAGCCCGTTTGCGAGATGACTTAAAGCATGTTCAATGGCTTTCGCGCAAGTTAAAACATTTTGCTGAAGCGCGACAAAAGTTCTCGTTTGTTTATCCCGTGAAGGGAATGGATGGACGCGATTGCTGGTACATCGTACGTCATGGCGAACTGTGCGCGGTACTCTCAGCACCACGCACCAAAACGGAACTTAAGAAAGCGACGCGCGTCGTTCACGATTGGCTATCAGAGAAACCTCAAGTGGGCAAATCGATTCCTTCTCGCCCCGAAACCGTTGCCCTCATCTCTGGTTGGTTCCGCTCCAACCGAACGGAACTACAACAAGTATTCTCACCCGATTCACTTACAACTTCGTCGGTGTAACTTCGACCGACTTATCTTGGGCTACCGTCGGACTTTTGCCATCAGCCTTTCCATTGGTGCTGGGGCCTGCTTGTTTGAGCGCGGTGATTACAGTCGACTCAACTAGAGTATCTCGCAAAATAATCGGTTCAGAATCGGGAGGATAAATGGCCAAAACGGGAATCGAAGCGCTTTTCAGCTCCGCCAATTTCTTCTTGATCTCAGGAGACTGATCCGTCCAATCCGCAATCAGCGGAACCACTTTGTTTTGCTTGATCAGTGAGGCCACATTTTCCGTTTCAATCGCCGTCACCAAATTAAGCTTGCACGTCAAACACCAATCTGCCGTGAAGTCGATCATCACCGTCTTGCCTTCAGAACGCAATTGAGCCAGCTTCACTTCGCTGAAAGGCTGCCATTCGATACGTTTATCGATGGGTCCAAGATAGGTAAAGCAAAGATATGAAAACAGGCCAATCAAAAAAGCCGATGCTCCCCACGCTTTAGCCTTAGAGGAAAACGGAGACCACGCGGGAACTTTGCCAATCAACCAGCATGCAAACCAAACGACCATCAA
>CAITIF010000274.1 GCA_903892365.1 uncultured Pirellula sp.
CGAAATGTCGTGGACTCGCCGCATCAATCATCCAAGCGAGATGGTGCAGATTGGCGATCAGATCGATGTCAAGATCTTGGGTATCGATTCGCAAGGTCAACAGCTTTCGTTGGGTATCAAGCAGACACAAACCAATCCATGGGATGCTGTCAGCGATCGTTATCCAGAAGGCAGCGTTGTTACCGGTCGAGTTCGCAACCTCACCAATTACGGTGCGTTTGTTGAATTGGAAGAAGGTATCGACGGTTTGTTGCACGTCTCTGACATGTCATGGACCCGCAAGGTCAGCCATCCAAGCGAAGTCTTGGAAAAGGGCCAAGAAGTACGCTGCCGCGTGCTGTCTGTAGACCAGAACCGCCGCCGTATTGCTTTGGGTCTCAAGCAGTTGGATGCTGATCCATGGGCAACTTCGATTCCAGACAAGTATCAACCCGACCAGGTCGTTAAGGGCAAGGTCACCAAGATCACTAACTTCGGCGTGTTCGTCGGATTGGAAGATGGCCTTGAAGGTCTACTCCACATCTCCGAATTGGCTGACCATAAGGTTGATAACCCTGAAGAAGTGGTCAAGGTTGGTGAAGAGATCGAAGTCAAGGTTCTCCGCGTAGATACCGACGAACGCAAGATCGGTCTCTCTCGCAAGCGAGTTCATTGGACCGCCGATCAAATCGCAGCCGAAGCCGCTGCTGAAGGTGGCTCGTCTGAAAACAAGCAGCCTGAAAAGCCACAGCAAGAACTTAAGGGTGGTTTGGGATCTGAAGGACCACTGTTTGGTAGCAGCAACTAGTTCGGAAGCAGCTACCAATGAGCTGCTCGAATGATTTTCAACATTGCAACGGCTAAAGCGATTTGACCGCGTGTAATGGTTGTACTTAAAATGCAGTGCTAACACTGCTTTAACGACGGTGCTCTGAGAAACTCAGGGCACCGTTTTTTTTATCCCGTCGTTAGGGAAAAAGTCCCTCACGATCGGTACATCCGGTTTGATATGCATGTCTGATCTACGTGCGATCGATTTAACCGTTATCCGCTGTCTTCAGCGACATAAGCCGATTTATAAGCGCCATTAGGCCTTCTGAAAGTGACGTATAGTTTCCGGTAAGCGACGACGATACCGCTTAGTGCCGCGTCCTGGCATGATACGTCTCCCAAAAAATTCGGAAGCATTTGCATGGCCTATTTCAATCCGTTCCTCGGTGATCAAGATGATCATCACGACGAGGACTTAAACCTCCGATTGAGCACCCGAGGAAAGGACGAATCGGTGCCACAGTCTCCTCTCGAAACGTACTTGCGGGAAATCAATGAAACCGCATTGCTTTCGGCAGAAGAAGAACAAGAACTCGCTCGCCAAATCGATGCTGGCGATGTGCGAGCTCGCGATCGTATGGTCCGAGCAAACTTGCGATTGGTTGTTAATATCGCCCGCGGTTACGTGGGCAAAGGGCTTAGTCTCCAAGACCTAATTGAAGAAGGTAATCTTGGACTGCTGCGAGCCGTTGAAGGCTTCGACCCAGGGGTCGGGACTCGCTTTAGTACCTACGCCAGTTACTGGATCAAACAATCTATCAAGCGAGCTTTGATCAACTCGGCGAAGACGATTCGCATTCCTGCTTACATGGTTGAGTTACTGAGCAAGTGGCGACGTGCTTCAGCTCGCCTTACGGAAGAGCTGGGTCGTGGTCCAACGCCTGAAGAAGTAGCACGCGTGTTGGGCTTGCCGAAAAAGAAACTGCCTATCATTAAGAAGGCCATTCAGGTTTACAATAACACACCGCAAAGCGATCAAGTTGAATCAGGTTGGTCGCTGGGCGAAATGGTGATGGATGAACGACTCAAGGCACCTGATGAAGAGTTGCTCGATCATGATGTGCTAAAGACCGTTCTCGAATTGCTTGATACATTGGAATCGCGAGAAGCAACCGTTTTACGCATGCGATTTGGTTTGGGTGAGACCCAACCTCATACGCTAAAAGAAATCGGCAGCGAACTTGGATTGACTCGCGAACGTGTTCGCCAAATCGAAACCGAAGCGTTATCGAAGTTGGCTCATGGATTGAAGGATCCCAAGGAACGATTCGGCTTGGTTCGCTAGAGCTTGATTCCCGGTTACTCGACATGGCTTTTAGGGCCTTGCAAGTTAAGCTTGCAAGGCCTTTTTTCTTGAGCAGTACGCACGAATTTCTTCGCCTCGATCGTGGCATTGCTCCAAGGAGAGTTGCAGCTTCTCCATCAATTGCTGGTCGTTCAAATCGACGATATCTTCCGGCTGAATGCTCTCGCCCACAACGACCTTAATGGTTCGGCGTCTTGGGAATTTGGCTCCTTTGGGCAATACGTCATAAGCGCCGACGATAGCGACGGGAATCAAAGGGACGCGACTTCGGCGAGCGACGGCGACGAAGCCAGGTTTTACATCTTGAACTTGTCCATTGCTGGTTCTGGTTCCCTCGGGAAACATCAGGACAAGTTCGCCGCGACGCAGGCGCTGCAAGGTTTCTTTTAATCCCCCCAGACCGCCACCTTCGCGATCGATTTCGATGGCATCCAGATGTCGAATGATGGCAGCGAAGATCTTGCTTTTGAAGAGCGTCTTTCGGGCCAGGTAATTTAAGCGACGATTACAGAGCAAGCCAACAAGTACCGGATC
>CAITIF010000275.1 GCA_903892365.1 uncultured Pirellula sp.
AATCGTGAGCATCTCCGATGAATCGGTCGACAATCCGCTGTCCAAGCGTATAACGTCGACCGCACTTTGCATCGCAGCCGATAGGTTTCTAAGATCATGCTCCAAATCCAAAACGGATTGCAGATTGGGAATCTTGTTCTCATTTGATTCTGTATTTGAATCAGCATCCATCACAGCACATGTTTCCTTGGCTTTGAAGAGTCGCTCAACTGGGTTGGACGACATGGAAGCCAAGTGTCGCGGCGGCCCGCTAGACTTCCCGGTTACACCCTACCACAGCCAGGGTAGAAGCACAAACGACAGCTGATTTTGCAGATGACTCGCTAGGGGAGCTGGACTTTCGTTTGCCGGCTATGGGCACTTTGCGACACTTAGGCCATAATGTTGCGAAAGTCTCTGAAGAAAGGTGAAAGTATGCTGGTTTTGCAATCCTATTCGTTTGGTATCGGTGATCGGTTCGCGCATCAAGCCAAGGCTCAACTGAGCGCATTTGTCATGTTGCGGGATCAGATGAATCCGCGGCCGGGCATGGAGGTGGTTCCGGTTTGGAACAAATCGAACCGGGAGCATACTTTCATTGGCTCGGAACCCCAAAGCGTTTACGATTCGGGTGCTGCGGCCGTAGCCGCCCTGGACTGGAAGCTGCCATGGTATGTGGATGCGGATCATATCCAACGATCGACGGTCGATCGCTTTGTCGCGTGCTCTAATTTTTTTACCATCGATGTAGCGGACTCGATCGGAAAATCGGCCAGCGACGCAGAGGTTGCCGAGTTTGTTCGGCGGCATCCAGAATTCCAGCAGCCGATTGCAATTCCCGGAATTCAGGATCGGTTGGAAATTGAGCAAAGCGAAGTGGAGCGAGTAGCAAGGAAGTACTTGCTTGCAACGCGACAGGCCGGAGAGATCTATCGCTACATTGAATCCAAGAAAGGGGTGGGTGGGTTTGTGCCCGAAGTTTCGATGGACGAAACAGATTCGCCTCAAACGCCCCCAGAGCTATTGATCATTTTGGCTGCGTTGGCTGACGAAGGCTGTCCGGTTCAGACGATCGCTCCCAAGTTTACGGGACGATTTAATAAAGGAGTGGACTATGTTGGAGATCTTGTGCAATTCGAAAAGGAGTTTTTCGACGACCTAGCAGTGATTCAATTCGCGATTGGTCAGTATGGTTTGCCTAACAACCTGAAGCTAAGTGTTCACAGTGGAAGCGATAAGTTTGGTCTGTATCCCATTATTCGAAAAGCCATCCATGCAACGGGTGCGGGAATCCATTTAAAGACTGCTGGCACCACTTGGTTGGAAGAGATCATTGGGCTTGCTGAAGCGGGTGGCGACGGGTTAGCTCTTGCTAAAGAAATTTATGCGTACGCGTTTGAGCATATCGACGAACTTTGCATGCCCTATGCATCTGTGATCGATATCGACCGCACGCGATTGCCTTCCAGTTCGGAGGTTGCACGTTGGGATGGGCCGAAGCTTGCTAGCACCATTCGTCACGTTCCAAACGACCCCAGCTTCAATGCGAACGTCAGGCAGTTATTGCATGTGTCCTTCAAGGTAGCCGCGAAAGCGGGAAGCCGGTTTACCGATTTGCTCAAGGCCAACGAAACAATCGTGGGGGCTCAGGTCACCACCAATCTTTTCGATCGCCACCTGAAGCCCTTGTTTTTGGGCTAAACGAACGGAAGTGATATCCTTGGTTCTATTTTTATTCTGACGAAACGAAAGCAAGATTGATGGAGAAAAGACAATTGGGTGCAACAGGGCTGGAGCTTCCAGTCCTTAGTTTTGGAGCTTCGTCGTTGGGGGCCGAATTTCGGAGCGTCCAAATCGATGAGATCTTTGAGAGCGTGCGCGTGGCGTTGGAATTGGGATTGAACTTTATTGATACGTCCCCTTTTTACGGTCGAGGCATGTCCGAAGTTCTGTTGGGGATCGCCCTTCGCGATGTCCCTCGCGATCAATACACGTTATGTTCCAAGCTTGGGCGGTACGACGTTGGGCATTTTGATTTTTCCGCGAAACGCGTTTTCGAAAGTGTGGACGTCAGTTTGCATCGGCTTGGTACCGACCATTTGGACATCATGCTATGCCATGATATTGAGTTTGTGCCGTTGCAGCAGATCGTGGAGGAGACATTGCCCGCGCTTCGCCGAATTCAGCAGTCTGGCAAAGTGCGATTCGTCGGGATCAGTGGCTACCCGATGAAGATTTTTGATGTGGTAAGCTCGCAGGCAGAATTGGATTGTATTTTGTCCTACAACCAATACACGCTTCAGAACACGACCTTGGCAGACGATTTGATTCCGAAGCTGAAGGCGAAGAACATTGGGATCATGAACGGTGGGCCGTTTTCCGCCAGACTGCTTACCAACGCCACCCTGCCTGTTTGGTTTCGCGATCCCAAAAATGTACAAGCGGCCGCCAAAGAAGCAGCTCTTTACTGTCAAAAACAAGGGGTCGATATCGCTCAACTTGCGCTTCAATTTTCCTGTGCCAACCAGGATATAACCACCACCATCGCTGGTAGTGCCAATCCGAACAATATTCGCAAGTGGGTTCAGTGGTTGGAATCACCTGTCGATACGGCGTTGATGTCGGAAGTCATTTCGATTTTGCAGCCTGTAAAGAATGTTGGGCACTTAGAAGGCCTTCCCGAGAACAACTGAGTAGAAACAGAAAATCATGAGAGCGTTGCAACTGGAGAAGCCAGAGACTTGGCGGTTCATCGATATACCGGAGCCACCGTCACCGGACGCTGGCCAGGTTTTGGTCCGAGTTCATCGTGTGGGAGTGTGTGGTACCGACCTGGGTGGTTACTTAGGAAAGTTTCCATTCTTTTCTTACCCAAGAATTCCGGGGCACGAATTAGGGGTGGAGGTTCTTGAGGTTGGAGCCGGCGTAACCAATGTCAAGCCTGGCGACCGTTGTTCCGTGGAGCCGTATTTGAATTGTCAGCAATGCTATTCATGTCTTCGGGGACATACGAATTGCTGCGAGCATCACAAGACATTGGGAGTGATGTGCGACGGTGGGTTGACCGAGCGGATTGTGTTGCCTGCGCGCAAGTTGCATTTGGCCGCTGGTTTGACCTGGGAGCAAGCAGCCCTGGTAGAAACGTTGGCGATTGGTTGTCACGCTGTCGACCGCAGCGGAAGCAAGCAAGGCGAAAATGTCTTGTTGATTGGAGCTGGTCCTATCGGCTTGGCCGCTCTGGAGTTTGTAAAGTTGTCAGGCGCACGGCCCATTGTGGCCGATATTAGTGAAAGCCGACTGAAGTTTGTGCGGACGAAAATGGGGGTGGCTGATACCTTGTTGATTCGCAATGAACCAGGCGATGTTTCCGATTTAGAGTCGTTAACCCAAGGGCAACGCGCGGATGTTGTTTTGGATGCGACAGGCAACCATCGATCGATGGTGCGTGCCTTTGACTTTGCGGCGTTTGCTGGCCGAGTCGTATACGTTGGCATCACGCAACAGAATCTTGAGTTCGCGCATGCTCCGGTTTTCCATCGACGCGAACTGACGTTACTTGCCAGCCGAAATGCCTTGTCGCGAGACTTCTCGCGGATTATCAGTTTGATCGAAGCAGGGAAAATCGATACGAACACCTGGATCACCCATCATGCACGGTTCGAAAACGTTCCGAGTGAGTTTCCTAATTGGCTCAACCCTGATGCGGGAGTCATGAAAGCGGTTATTCACATTGACGCATAATGCCGAACCTTGCGGTGGTATTGTGAAATAGCCATAGGTGTTCGCTTTGCTGATCCACAGACGAATTTGGCTCGGGATTTTGCGGGGATTGACTTGGGCATGATGGCTCGCAGAGCGTGTCAAGTCGCGTCTTTTGAAGGTGCGTATGGCGGCGCGACGCCGCGAATGCCTGATTATGAGTAAATCATTCCATTTTTCATGGGTTGCCCCATAGCTCTTTGGCGGAACGTTCGTCACACTAACCGCCGGTGAAAATCGATAATTACAAAGGAAAGAGAAAATGCAGTCTGACGAAGAAATGGGATCGCGGTTGGATGGGTTGATCGAGGCGATTGAGGCCAAAGACAAAGAGGCCATCATGAGCTGGATTCGCGGAGAGCAATTTACATTGGTTTCCCTGAGCAACGATGAAGATTCGTTATCTGCCATGATACTTGAAACCGAAGAGTTTCCTGCATTGGTCGCCTTCTTGACCTCGGAACATGCCGAAGACTTCGTCGATTCGATCGCGGATGAAATTGAAGGGGAAGAGGTTGATCTGTTCGAGGTTTCGGGCGAGGATCTCCTAGGGCCACTGGCGAAAGAGTTTGGACTTTTGATCAATCCGGAGTCGGATGATGCAGTCATGATTGAGCCGGCTTTGTTGCAACACGAACGCGATGATGATGACGAAGATGAAGACGGTGAAGATACCGAAGAGTAGAGCTTTTCGAAGGAACTGTAGGTCTGTGTCTCGAATGCGCTTAGTAGGTTGAAGCAAGTGACTGGACTCAACCAAGCCAAAACCCCTCGTCTGGTCATTGTTACCATAGAGGGGCTGGGGACTAATCTCGTAGGTTGTTACGGTGGCGCGATTGCGCCCACCAAAAACTGGGATCGCCTTGCCTCCAAGTCGATCGTTGTAGATCAATTCTGGGCCGATACGCTTCGGCCCGTTGATATCCTACACTCGATTTGGTCTGGGACTCATTATGCAAAGCGTCAGCTTGGGGCCGAGCCGCAAGCCATGGAAACGCCAGCCGTCCCGGCCGCGAAACAGCAAGTTTCTGTCGTGGATAAGATTCTTATGGCCACGGATGTGCTTTCTGTTTTCGAGGAATCGGAAACGGATGCGTTCGGTGACTTGTTGTACTTTGAGCCAGATGCGCTTCCTGGACCTGAAACGGAAGAGATGCGAGCATCCCAGCTTGAACAGTTGTTTCAAGCCGCGTTAGGGAAGTGGTCTGTTCAGCTTCACCAGAATCCTATTCTTTGGATTCATTCTTCTGGATTAAATGGTCCTTGGGACGCACCCTATGCATATCGTCAGGTTATGTGCGATGAAGGAGATCCGGACCCGCCCACAGACAGAGAGCCAGCAGAGCTGCAGATCACGGAAAAAACGGACCCGGATGAGATCTTCGGCCATGCCTGTTGTGCTGGTGGACAAGCGATCGCGATGGACGAAGCGTGGGAGTTGCTAGAGGACGCGATTTCTGAGCTTGGGATTGCGGACGACTGCATGCTGATTTTGGCAGGTGTTGGTGGATATCCGATGGGGGAACATGGATGGGTCGGCAATGGTTTGGATTCGTTATTCGCGGAAACTATTCATTTGCCTCTCGTCATTCGGCCTGGCAATCGACTGGATGTAGGGCAACGCATTCCTTTTATTGTGCAGCCTCACCAGCTTCTTGAAACGATTCTAAGGTGGTTGATGCCCGATTCGGTGCCGGCGGATCTCGATCTGACCGAGATCATGGATTTACCCCCTGCCGAAAGTTGGCCGATTGTTCATCAATTTGGTTTTGCCTTGTATCAAGAGCAGATGCATTTGATTGTTCCCGCCTGGAGCTATCGCTGGATGAAGACCGGTGAAGATACAGAGACGAGGCAGTTGTATGCGATGCCTGACGATCGGTGGCAGCAGAATGAAATTTCCCAGCGGGCTGTTGCGACGGTCGAATTGATGGAAGACCTAAGGTTGCGTTGGTTGACATACTTTCAAAACCCCAGCACCATGACATTTGACGAAACGACTCGATTACCTCAAGAGCTAACACATCCTTTCCGTTAAGAGGAATCCACCATGAATCAGGCACCTTACATCGCAAGTGAAATTGCCCCATTGCTCGCGACGCGAGAATTAAGCAGTCGCGAAATCACACAGTCGTTTCTAGCAAGAATAGAACGCCTAGATCCTTCCATTCGGGCATTCATTTCGTGGGACGGCGACCTTGCCATGCAAGCGGCAGCCCAAGTCGATGAGCAACGTGCGGCTGGCCAAAAATTAGGCCCATGGGCTGGGATGCCAATTTCGATCAAGGATATTCTCTGCACGACGGATGCGGATACAACGTGCGGCTCACGGATCCTGCAAAAATACCGCTCCCCTTTTGACGCGCATTTGGTTACCAAGCTACGAGAATCGGGTTTGGTGGTTTTGGGAAAGACTAACTTAGATGAATTCGCCATGGGCGGTTCGACGGAAACGGGTTTTATGGGGCCAAGCCATAATCCGTGGGATCTAAGTCGTACCTGTGGTGGCAGTAGCGGTGGATCCGCGGCAAGCGTGGCTTCGGCGATGTCCCCACTGTCGATTGGAACGGATACAGGTGGTTCTATTCGACAGCCAGCTGCGTTTTGTGGCGTATGTGGCTTGAAGCCAACGTACGGTCGTGTTAGTCGTTATGGGTTGATTGCGTATGCGAGCAGTCTGGATCAGGCAGGGCCTTTTGGACATACAGTCGCCGATCTAGCGCAGCTGCTGCAGGTCATTGCAGGGCACGACAAGCGGGACTCTACCAGCTTAGCTGTTCCCGTAGATGACTACGTTGGAGCGATCGATGAACCGCTGGCTTCGGTCAAGATCGGTGTGATTCGTGAACACATTGATGACCCTGGGCTGGATCCAGAAGTTCGCGAGGCCATGGTTGCCACCATCGACCAGTACAAAAAAATGGGATGTTCGATTGTCGATATCTCCTTGCCCAATACCAAGTACGCTATCGCAACCTACTACATTATTGCGCCAAGCGAAGCGAGCAGTAATCTTTCTCGCTTCGACGGAGCTCATTATGGTTTTCGAGCACCTGTGAATTCCGATCAAGTGTACGCCATGGCGGCAGGCAGCAAAGCATTGTCACCTCTTGATCAAATGTACAGTCATAGTCGTTCGCAAGGGTTCGGTTCCGAAGTCAAGCGGCGAATCATGCTGGGTACTTATACGCTGAGCGAAGGTTATTTCGATGCCTATTATTTGAAGGCATTGAAAGTTCGTCGTTTGATTCGCCAGGATTATGACAATGCATTCGGAAGCGTGGATGTTGTTTTGGGCCCAACCACTCCGACCCCAGCTTTCCGACTGGGCGAAAAGGTCAATGATCCTGTGACGATGTACTTGGAAGATTTGTTTACGGTCGGGGCAAACTTGGCGGGAATTCCCGCGTTGTCGATGCCGGTAGGGAAAACAAAGTCCGGGTTGCCGATTGGCGCGCAGATTCAGGGACCTCCGTTGGCCGAGTCGAAATTGCTGCAGATTGCTCATGCCTATCAAAAGGCCGTCGGGTTCCAACCCGAATTACCAGCTTCCGTTTGCTAGCATCGTTTATTCTCTTGATTTGAAAAGCTGTTTTCTGGTATTGCTGTCAAGGCTGCGATCGAGGGCTGCCGTCTGGCCTTGCGATTCGGTTTTTCAAGAGGGCAGAATTCATGCGAAATCATTATCAGTCAAAATGCTTACCTTGGATGGTTCTCGCGGTGTGCATGCATTTGGTGGGTTGCTCCATGAGCCCGAACGTGACGGGCGTCGCGCTCTACAACCAGGGGCGTTACGCGGAAGCACTCCAAGTATTTGAACAAGCCAAGCAATCGGAGCCG
>CAITIF010000276.1 GCA_903892365.1 uncultured Pirellula sp.
ATCGTTGGATACGTAAAGGTTGTACACGCCCTCCGACTCAAAACTGCCGATTTTATCGAGATTAATCCGTTCTGTTTCGGATGTCAGCAAAATTGGGCGATGATCATTCTTCGCGCAAGCATAGATATTGACCCCTGGCAACGAGTTCTCAATCAAGCTAAAGAGACTGATTGGGATGAATGTTTGATTGTTGACGGTCAACATAAATTGGATTGTATGCAGTAAGCTTCCTCGCGGACTTGGGGACGAGGAAGACTAGGTCGAAGAAACCCCCGATGTGGTGCACCCTAGTTTGGATTACGGCATGAAATCTGACGGTGCGCCGGTTTATTCATGGCCATCGCTGCAATTGATATATCCGGCACCTTCTACCGGGCCGTTAAGGTAAACCATACTGATTTCGAGACCTGAACCTCCTCGGCGCGAACAGTCGCGTAGAGTTTGCTCGGCAGCGTCAGCTTGCCGTTTGTACCAGTCCTTTGTGTCAGCGAGCTTGGGGGGAATAAGTATGGCAAAGTCCGTTAAAGCAGGCGAAGAAGTTGTGACTCTCGATCGAAGACGAGGCAGCCGTCGCACTTCGGTTTCTGCCGACGAGGCACAGGTAAAGGCCTTGATCGCTCAGGAAAAGAAACGAACAAAAACTCAACGCCGCCGTCAAATTGACCCTACCACCTGCGAGCGCGATTACTCGGGCGATGAAGTGGAGTTTATGCAAGCCATGGATGCTTACAAACGAAAAAATGGCCGCATGTTCCCGACCTGCAGTGAAATTCTCGAGGTCATTCGAGACCTTGGCTACACTCGGCCCGACCGAATTGCAGACCCAGCCTCCCTGGCTGCTTCCATCGAAGAAAATCTAGCGCAAGCAATTGAGGCAAAATAGTTTTCGCCATTCCAGCAAAACAATCGGCATTTTGTAACTTTCCAATGCCGTGTTTTGCCTGATGAACTCGTCCAATCGTTGACCTTCACTAGCCTCGGTCTACAATGCCTTGGTTCGCAGGGTGTCGCACCCCCAGAACCAGCGTATTATACGGTGCAGTTCGCAATTAAGACCTTCGGGTCAAGGCAACGATTTAGAATGAACCAACGATGGCTGGCCGCTTTGCCTGTTTACAACGAAGCGCCTTTTGTTAACCAAGTTTTGGATGAAGTACTCAAGTACGCGCCCGATGTTCTTGCCGTCAATGATGGTTCTAAGGATGCCACCGGGGAACTTCTCGACCGACGCGGCGATATTGCGGTCCTGCACCACGAGCAGAATCGTGGTTACGGCGCTGCCCTAAAGACCGCCTTTCAATATGCCATCGACGAAGGGTATGAGATCGTCGTAACCCTGGACTGCGATGGGCAACACCAGCCCATGCGAATCCCACGTTTCGTATCGGCATGCCAAAACGCCGATATTGTTTCGGGATCTCGCTATCTAAAGAAATACGATGGCGACAGCGTGCCACCCGCACAACGACTGTTTATCAACAAGCAGGTCACCAAAACCATCAACGATTTGTTCCATTGGAATTTGACCGACACCTTCTGTGGCTTCAAAGCGTATCGCACGTCGGCTCTGGCACAGCTCCAAATCACAGTGGAAGGCTATGCGATGCCGCTCGAACTGTGGGCACAGGCCGCGATGTTAGAAATGCGAATCATCGAAATCCCCGTCCCGTTGATCTATCTGGATGAGTCGCGATCCTTTGGCGGTGCACTCGATGACGGTAGCGTGCGCCTAGCGTACTACAATCAAGTCATCGAACAAAGCATTCAAGCGATGTTGGACCGAGGATACAAACTGCCCTCCACACCACCCTCCACTTCGATGCAACGATGTGGGGAGTGTCCGTAGCGTGAGTGGTCCAGGCCACGAGGGCCAACGATCGCTGAGAGTGCCTCGTGAGAACAATACCTTCCTGTGCACTCCACCCGCAGGAAACGCTAAGGCACTGCTGCGCCAGAACAAATCTTGGAAGGATAGCAAACTTCAAGGCGACTGGATCCGGCCGCTGCAAACCCTGGCAAGGACCCAAGCACTCCAGGCAGCGCGCGATTACACCTCGAACTACTCAACGGAGTGCGTTTTAAACACCAGCACAGAACCGTTGAATTTGGTCGTAGGTGGCCATCAACCCGAGCTCTTCCATCCGGGCGTTTGGTTCAAAAATATTCTTTTGTCAAAGATCTCAGAATCGACGTCTTCGTGCGGCTTGCATGTCATCATCGATCACGATTTGGCTCGGTCGGATGCCATCCGAGTTCCCGTTCAGAGCGCAGCCACAATGGACAGCTTCGAACATGGTATTGGATATGAGAAAGGTGAGCTCTATCAAACAGC
>CAITIF010000277.1 GCA_903892365.1 uncultured Pirellula sp.
CGCCTGCGGCGCAAATTAGAATGGATGCGTGGTCGCGGCTACCGCCTGCGGTTCAAATTGGAATGGATATGTGGTCGCGGCTAGCGCCTTTTGATGTTGCGCAATTTGGCTTTCCATCGTACTCGTACTCGTACTCAATGAAATCGTACTCGTACTCGTACTCGTCCTCGAAATGCATTGATCGAGTACGAGTACCACTGGTGCTGAGTACGAGTACGAATACGAGTACGAATAAGATTAAGAAAAACCGCGTTTGTTACGGCGGCGTGTATTGGAACTTCGAATTGCGCAACATCAAAACTAACGCCCAACGGCTCATGGGGACGGGGGGAAACCGGCTTTGTGGCCAGATCGGCTACGGGTGGGACGGGGGGAAACCGGGGCGGTTAGCACGCCAAACCTGTTGCGAAGTTTGGCTCAAGGCCTAACTTCGCTTGGCTTGCGCCTGCGGTTCAAATTAGAACGGATGCGTAGTCGCGACTAGCGCCTGCGGCTTAAATTGGAATGGATACGTGGTCGCGGCTAGCGCCTGCGGCTCAAATTGGAAGCTAGGGCCGCTGTAGATAAGTGGTACGTTTTGGTTGTGGTGGCCTGCTTAATGATCTACGGATTGGCAATGAAACGCAGATTCAAATCCTGATTGACCACTTGCTTGATCTCCAGCCCGCCCTGTAGCACCTCCATCGCAATATCCTGATGATATTCGGAATGATCGATACAACCCAAAACATTGTTAAACCAAATCGTTCCTAACGACTCCTGCTTGTTGAGCTTGATACCAGCCTTATCGTCTGGGCTGACAGATCGAAGTGCTGTGGTTGCTCGAATCTTATCCAACGTCACGCCGTTCACCACCTCTTCACCAAGATACTGATACGTTGTGGTTACCGAAAACTTGCCCAACGCCTGCATCTCGATCTCGTACTTTTGTTGCCAATCGTCTCCCACTCGAATCGGAATCTCCGGCAATTGCATCGTGCTGTTCATCGACAACTCCCTCATTCCCGATTCCGACAATCCACCGTTGCCGTCAATCCACTTCTTTCGTGTCTCGTCGGGAACCGTCCATTGAGTGATCTCCCCGCTGGGCTTCATACTGACATCAAAGCTTGTGCCTGCAATCGAGTTGAAGCTGTTGGCCATCGTCGCAGCAAGTCCCGTCACAGGCTTCTTGTCATTCGTGTCAATCACAAAGCTAAGTCCAGGCGATTGCATCTCAAAGACAATCCTGGTAACCGCCTGCTCCACACGCGCCGTTTTGTCCTCCGACACGTCCAACACGGCCCATGTCATCTCTGTCTTTTGCAGGGTTGTATTGCTAGCCATGGCCGCTTTAGCAGGTGGCAAGCCATCCAGCTTCATTTTGGTGGTCTGGTCCATTTGCACTCGGAGAATGCGCCCTTGAGGTAGCTTCCACGCAAGAGTCTTTTGAGCCAAGCACGTTCCGCTCGTGCCAAACACAAGCGACAAAAAGCTACAACCTAAAATGAACGTGTGAAATACAGCAGTGCGCAACATGATTTTCTCCCAAGAGTGACCGGATCCACTGTGGTTTATACGGGAACCCCATCAAATCGGCTAGACGATTTCAATGCAACGGTGTCTTCAGGTTAACTGTGCTTGTGCCTTGCAAATCCGATTGACTCCTACGAGTTGAGGATCAGCGAATTCTAAGACGAAGCCGATCGAACTCACGAGTTGCAAATTCAGAGTCCATCATTTCAATATCGATTCGATGATCCGCCGGCCCGGCACACAATGTGTCGACGGATATCGAAGCCATTTTCCAGCGTCGATCCCAAGGAGACTGGTTCACCTGCACACTCTGTATCTTTTCAAAAAAAGTCATCGAGCATTTTTGCAAAAGCACTCCACTGCGAAAGGCGATCCCCCAATCGGTACGGGCATATCGCTTGCTTCGCGACTTTTTCTGGACCCAAAACACACCCAAAAGTGCAATCGGTATACCCACGCTCCAACCCCAGTAAGGCTGGAAATAGCCCAAAACGACCGACACCAATAAGGAAGCCAACAAGACAGGGCGAATCATTCTTTTGGACGCGTCCTTTGCCAATGGTTGCCATTGAAACGCGTCGTCACGAAACGCGATGCGAGAATCGATTGCGGACAAAATCGTCGCAACATCTTGGTTCGCAATGATGGGCACGAACCATCTGCGACCAATGGTGTTGGCTGCGTCGTCCGATTTGCTCGAACCGCCTGCTGTTTCCACTCGAATAGCGGCCAAACCCAAAAGCCTCATCAACCAAGTCCGATGAACGCAAACCACCTGAATTCGCCCTAAAGGGATCGTCGCTGAGATCTTGGTAAAAAGACCGCATTGCAAGTGCAGAGAGTCACCCTGCAGCTCGAGCCGATATCCATAGAACTTCGAAATGTACCACAACGCGGAAAACATTCGCAGGATTGCAAACAGACCCACTAAACACAAAAGCACAAACGCAACCCAACCTACATAGCCAAAATCTTGTGTAATCGATTCAAATAACCCTCGAAAGTTTCGCCCCTCCGTCTGTATCGCTTCCTTCACCGCCTGCTTGCTTCGGCTGCCCGAGATTCGATCTGCCGCTCCTGCCCAAGGAACAAACTGATCCCCGAATCGTGCTTGCCAAAAAAGCCCAAACAAGATCCCCGCAATGACTTCGCCCCGATTGCTAATCAATCCCGCGATTGCAATTAACTTCGTGGGCAACTGAAGCAGCAAGATCGGCGGGCGACGTTCGATCGTCTCATGCACCATCAAGCCGACGGGAATGTGGGTCGATTCTGCACTTTCCGTTGGACTTACTTGATCTTCGGAAGCGAGGTCAGTACCAGAGCCAGTACGCGTACCAACGGCAGAGCCAGTGCCCATACCAACGACAACGCTTGAGCCAGCAACAAAGCCAGTGCCAAGATTGGCAGCCCCAATCGTCGCTCCGTCCAATACACGCTGCTTTGCAACTTTGTCTCGAAGTTGCTCCACTTCGGCAATCGAAAGGACTCGCATGATCGCTTCCGGTTCAGTTCCCGAAGCCGTTTCAACGCGCACTTCTCCGACCTTCAGGAGTCGATGGAATAGATTCTGCGAGAGATCGATGTTCTGAATTCGATCCAAGGGAACGGTTCGATTGAGCCGCCCCCAAAGTCCCTGGTGAATGACCAAGCTGCGATCTTCGATTCGATACCGAAAGGTAAAGTAACGGACCAAGGCCACGATCAATCCGATCGAAAGAATGGCCGTTCCGATGGAGTAACCGATCCAACCACCGCTGCGAGCGCTCAAAAGAGCCGCCACCGTTGGAATCAGATTGTTTCGGATCGTTTTCGCAATCTCGAACAAGACCGAAAGTGGATGCAGATAATGAAAGGAATCCAGGTTGGTCAAGAAACCACCTCCGGCTTGGACGGCTCGTCTGCTGGAAGGTTCACTTCCGGATTCGGTGACTGCTGGCCGGGGAATTGCGGGCCTGGGAATTGCTGGCCTGACAACTGCGGCATTTCAGTGGAATGAGCTGGCGATTGGTTCGGTGCCGTGGCGGGTTCGTTGGATACCGTTTCCGCGGCCTGAAACTTGTTGGACAGTTGGTCTCGAATGGATTGTGCGGTTTCCATTAAGATTCCAGCTAACGGAATCGAAGGTTCGTGAGTTCCGCCGGTGTTGATCACCAAAGTGGCGATCCCAAAGCTGCGCATCATTGGCCCTTGCTTGATATCGGTATGCTGGATGCGATCGCGAGGTATGAAGATCTGGTGTTTCCACCAGATACCGCGTTGAATTTCCATACCGCTGTCTTTCACTTGCCAGCTGGTCGTTTCATAGGTGCGTTTTGGTAGGTAGAAACTGAAAAAGACTCCCAAGAGGGTCAAAATAAACCAACCCAACAGAACCAGCCATTGCGTTGTGTCGAATGCTTCGCGAACGAA
>CAITIF010000278.1 GCA_903892365.1 uncultured Pirellula sp.
AACCGAGCAATCGCGTAAGACATCTTGCGCCGCGATCGTAACTCGGGGGCAACATTCAAGAGCCGTTTAGCCCGTCGTTTGGATCCAACCGCAACCCAGGGCACGTGACCCTCGGAAGATTCCGGCGAGTTGACCCGGCGATACTCCAAACGAAGCCTCATGAAAGTCAACTCGGAATTCATCTTCCGAAAGACGTGTCACGTTAGCCGACTGAGGGCTGGAATTGTAACGGATTTGGACCTCTGCTTCGACCGATTCATTCATTGGGAAATCAGCCAAGAAGTTCGCTTCTTTGGCGATAAGCCAGCTTCGGCCAAGTTCCGAATGAGTACCGATGGTGACTCGTCTGCTTTTGGGATCGATCGCGGTCACAAAATAGGGAGATCCCATGGCCACGCGAATCCCTTTGCGCTGCCCGATCGTGAAGCCTTCGATCCCTTCGTGCTGCCCAACTACTTTTCCATCGCTGGTGATGATCTCCCCTGCTGTTGACACCGGCGACTTTTCGCGAATGAACTGGGCGTGCTTGCCGGAAGTCACGAAGCAAATTTCTTGACTGTCCTTTTTATCTGCAACTCGAAGTCCGATGTCCGCCGCCATTTGACGAATTTCCGATTTATGAAACCCTCCCACTGGCAGCATCATGCGACTCAATAGAGAGCGCTGAATTCCAGTCAGAACGTAGGCTTGGTCCTTCGAATCGTCTAAGCCGCGATGCAATTCAAATGGATTCTCAGGATCGTCCGATTCAACCATCCGAGCGTAATGGCCCGTCGCAACATGCGACGCTCCGACAGCATCCGCGTAGTCGAACAAGCGACCAAATTTGAGCCAATTGTTGCATTGGACGCATGGGTTAGGTGTCCTCCCTTGATGGTACTCGTCCACAAAGTAATCCACGATGCGCCGAAAGTCTTCTTCCAAATCCAATGCATAAAATGGGATGCCTAGCTTGTCGGCGACTCGACGAGCGTCCGCAGCATCGCTTGCACTGCAACAACCTTGTTTATGATCGAGTCTCCCTTGCAGGATAGGCAGCAACGGATTGGGTTTTCCTGAATCCAGCTCACATGCGGCCGAAGACTTCTCGCCGTGCCGCATGAACACTCCCACCACATCGTAATTTTGCTGTACCAATAAATGAGCCGCGACGCTGGAATCAACGCCACCGCTCATAGCAAGTACAATACGCCCTCGCGACATGGTGAATAGAACCTAGGTGTTGGATGCAAAAAGTAGATTTAGAAAACGCGGAAGCTTGACTTCAAGATTGCAAAAACAACCCTCGTTATACAACTATATCTCTGATCGCCTGAACGAGCGAGGCGATTTCGGGCCGCTTAGGTTCAAAACGCACTAAAAGTGCTAGCATTGCCTCTTGTTGATCTTGATCGCTTCACCAAAAGAGGCTGTTGCGGTAATCTACAGATTCAAGCGACAAGGAATTCAGAAGTCACCCACCAGCAGCAGGCCGGACCATGCCCACTATTCGTCAGTTACCCATCGGTTTGGTCAACAAAATCGCTGCCGGTGAAGTTATCGAACGCCCAGCCAGCGTCGTGAAAGAGATGCTCGAAAACAGCATCGATGCTGGAGCGACTCGTGTGGAACTGGCAGTCGAAGGGGGTGGCATCGAGCTGATTCGAATTAGCGACAATGGTTGTGGAATTTCGTCCGAACAACTGGAACTCGCGGTGGCTCCGCATGCCACCAGTAAATTGCAATCGAGCGACGATTTGTTTGATGTGAGAACGCTAGGTTTTCGGGGCGAAGCGTTGGCTTCTATTGCTGAGATCAGTCACCTGACCATGCGAAGTCGAGTTGCCGAAAGCGACAGCGGTTTTGAGCTACTGGTGAAAGGGGGTGAGAAGGAACCCATTCGTCCTTGCTCTGGCCCTGTAGGCACCACGATCGAAGTACGGCATCTGTTCTTCAACACGCCGGTCCGCCGCAAGTTCATGAAGACATCGCAGACGGAAATGGGGCATGTTGTTGAAGCCTTTACCAGGATTGCATTGGCCTTCCCTCATGTGCATATGACTCTCTTGAACAACGATCGAACTCTGCATGATCTGCTACCCACAGAACGGTGGTCCGAGCGGATTCGAGCTTTCTTTGGAGACGAAGTAGCGGATTCGTTGATTGCCATCGACCAAAAGGACGAACGAGTTGCGATTCGTGGATATGTCTCAGACCCGTCCGTCTCCCGAGGCAACAATCGGATGCAGTATTTGTTCTTGAATGGTCGTTACATTCGCGATCGATCGTTGCAGCATGCGTTGGGCGAGGCCTACCGTGGCTTGCTGATGGTCGGTCGCATGCCCGTTTGCTTCCTGCATGTGGATGTAGACCCCAAAACGGTTGACGTGAACGTGCATCCAACCAAAGTCGAGGTACGGTTTGAAGATAGCGGTGCCATTTATAGCCGGCTGCTTCATAGCCTGCGAACCAAGTTCTTGAGCAGCGACATGGTAGCTCGAGTGCGTACACCATCCGCACCGGAACCCGCCTTTGCAGACGCGATGGCACCGTCAGTCACTTCGCATTCGGTATCCAGCAGTGCCGGCCTCTTAGACTGGGCCAAATCAAACAATATGGTGTCCATGGCGCCAGCCTCATTGGGAGGCTCCTTACCGGACTTTCGACCGTATCCAAGCAATGGGCTCTCCGGTATTGCAAACGCATTTCCCGTCGGTGGAGCTCCGCGAACAAGCGCCCGAATCGACGACCCTTTTTACTCGCCACCCGACTTGCACGGTAACACTGGACCAGTCGGAGTCTCCGGACGAATCGGCTCGTTTCAGGCCGCACCCAGTATGGCCTCACCTGGCCAAGCTCGCGTGGAGTCAGAGCAGTCTACCGATGTAGGCATCGAATTCAACGCACCGAGCGATCTTGAATCTAGTTCCATTGGGCCGTACAGCAGAAGTAGCGAAATCGACGGAGCCGCGAAACTTGTGGGCTTCCAGATTCACAATCGTTACTTGGTCACTCAAGATGAGTCCGGGATGGTTTTGATTGACCAACATGCATTGCATGAGCGAATCCTTTACGAACAAATCAAAAACAAAGTGCTGTCGAAAACGATGGAGAAGCAGCCGCTGCTGGTTCCTGAAACGGTCACCCTATCGCCAAGCGAAGCCGCCGCAGCTATCGAGTCTAAGGAGATGCTCGCAGAGATCGGAATCGATGTAGAGCCATTTGGTGGCGACACGGTTCTTGTTAGCTCGTACCCGGCCATGCTGGGAAAGATGGGCTGTGCGGAGATATTGCGAGAAGTGCTTGAGCCGCTTATGTCGGGTGGAAAAAAAGTGGACGCACGCAACTTGCTCGACGAACTGATGAACATGATGGCTTGCAAGGCAGCGGTCAAAGCAGGTGATAAGCTATCGCCCGATGAAATCACGTCGCTATTGCAGCAGCGCGAACACTATCAAGACACTCATCATTGTCCGCACGGCCGCCCCACCGCATTGTTCTTTTCACGAGAACAACTCGATAAGATGTTCAAGCGAATTTAGGGGCTGCAAAGGAATCACCTAAGGTAAACAGACTTAGTCGGCCGTGCAAGTTTCCAGCCGATCCGACCAAAAGCGCCTTGTTGATTCCAAAAATGGTTCCATGGATGCAGACTGTTCCTTGTCCTTTTTGATGGCGTCGATCGATCGCGACAACCAAGTCTCAAAGAATTCGACCGCCGCTTTCGACCTTCTTGGTTGGTTATCAAACTCGAAGTAAAAAGGGGCTGTTGTTGCGAGCCGATATCCTTGGTCATGGCCGGTGACAACTCGAACCACCATCCACCCCGATTCCTCAATCTCGATGGCTGGAAACTCTCCCTTCTTATAGTGGTCTTCCAGCTTCGCGCTGTAAATGGTCTTACCATTGAAGACCACATCCAAGTAGTCGACAGGCTCACGAACGGTAAGCGACACCGCGATATCGACCGAGACGCTTTGGCCTCGGTAGCTTGCCAGTACACTGCCTGGCGGTTGTCCATTGACCAGTGTTCTCAAAAGAGGACCGTTGGTAACAGTAGTACGGCCTTGCTGAATATTTTGCATCCAAGTGGTTGGTGTCGGAGGTTCCTCCGTAAAAACATAAACACGGTTGTAGCCAAGAATGGTATTGTTGGCATCAAAGCAGCTACCAGCGGTAGGTGCGATTCGGAAGCCAGCTTCCAACATTTGCCAGTACAAAAATTCCGATAAGCTTCCTAGACCACGCGCGTTGTTGAACCGAATATCGTCATCGGCCGGGATAGGGGCGAAAAGATCCAGAAAGGACCGTTCTTTACCTCGGACGATGGGGACTTTGCCCTCCAAAAATTTCCCAGCGTTGGATTTGGGAAAGGCGATCTTCACATCGGAGCCAGGTCGATTCCCTTCCGACAGGATTTGGACCGCGCGAACTTGATCCGTTGCAAGCAGGAACGGAGTATCCCGTTGCCACGAATTCATTAGTTCGATCCATGTACCATCTTCCTTGATTTTGCTCAGGTGCTGAAGGACCTGAGCCGTATCGGTTCTAGAAAGAAGTGATTCCAGCATAGGCGATACTTCTTCATCAGTTTGCTCGTTATC
Organism: uncultured Pirellula sp.; assembly: GCA_903892365.1. Taxonomy (GTDB): domain Bacteria; phylum Planctomycetota; class Planctomycetia; order Pirellulales; family Pirellulaceae; genus JBKCUI01. The sequence continues at coordinate 4,584 of CAITIF010000278.1, forward strand.
TTTATCCTGAGTAGAAAGATTGGTAAGGCGGGAAGGATCGAGATGAAGTAGGAATGCTCCATGTTGCCATTCGACTCGTTGGCTATTCAGGGTAAGTTGGAGCCCGATAGCTTCGATGTCGGGGGTCTCGGGTGCGATAGATTTCTTGGGCTTAGTAACCTCCGATGTTGGTTCACTGGGAGCCACCGACATTGCCACGTCCAGCGCGTCGGCAGCTTGCCATCGCTTGAGAAGGGTTGGTAGCAACGTAGAAAGATGATCCCCGGAATACCAACCTTCCGCGTGCATATCGACCGACCGAGGAACCTCGACGGTTACCATGTCCTTGGCTTTCGATTCAATCGTGAAGCCGCCTCGAATCACCTTGAACTCGGGGCCCCGTTCTACAAGAAACTCGTATTCTCCGTTCGGAAGCGATAACGGAAATTTCTCTTCCGCCAGCCATTGTTCACCCGCTTGCAACAGCTTTCGCGGACGAACGACCTTTTTAGGTGATTTCGTAAAGGACATGCGGGCCGAGATGGGAGAGGAGCTATCGGAATCCGAAAGCTCCATTTCCACGGTTCCTTGACCGAACAAAGAAATGGGAAAGAAAAACAAAGGCAAGGAACTGAGCAGCAACCGGAGCGGGTAGACTAGGGTAGTCTTCATGGTTGGAATCGAGCCTGTTTGCACTGGGGAAATCGTCGCAAAGCCGCTAAAATAGGGCGGAAGTCGGAGACGATTGAAGTTGTTCCACACTGGAACCGCAGTCGTCCATCGATAGAGTAATACGCACGGAAAGAACAATGGCAATCGATTTTTACAAGGTATTGAATGTAGAACGGACCGCTTCGCCCGAGGAAATTTCCAAGGCCTATCGGAAGCTCGCTCGAAAGTACCATCCTGATTTGAATCAGGAAGACAAAAATGCCAAAAAACGCTTTCAAGAAATTCAGCAAGCGTACGACTGCTTGAATGATCCCGAAAAACGGAAGAAGTTCGACCAGTTTGGATCGGACTACGAACAATATGCAAGTCGATCTCCTTTTTCAGGAGCTCATGCGGGCGGGCAGCCGGGTGGCGGGGCCGGTTTCGATTTTGGCGACATCTTTGGAAATGGTGGTGCTGGCGGTGCCGACTTTAGCGACATTTTTAGCCAGTTCGCAGGCGGCGGTGCAGGTGGAAGAACGCGTCGCGGTGCACCAGCCAAAGGCCGAGACATCTCCGCCGAGATAGCTGTTCCACTACGAACCATCATTCATGGCGGGGAAACTCAAATCCAACTCGATCGAGCCGGGAAACTGGAATCGCTGTCGGTACGCGTTCCCGCAGGAATCGAACCAGGCAAAAAAATTCGTCTTCGAGGCCAAGGGGAACCAGGGCCCAATGGTAAGCCAGGCGACTTGTTCTTGAAGGTCAATGCAGAACCGAATCCAAACATCAAGATTGTTGGCCAGAATTTGGAGCTCCGATTGCCCATCAGTATCACCGAAGCCATCGAAGGAGCTCGTGTGGACGTCCCAACCCCTTCGGGCACCGTCACCTTAACGATTCCTCGGATGAGCAACAGCGGCAAGAAGCTCCGGATCAAAGGGCAAGGCCTGAAGAAGTCCGACGGTACGGCTGGCGACATGACCGTCGAATTGATGATCAAGCTCCCAGATACGCTCCCGGACGAACTCGCACGGCAAGCGAGCGAATGGTCGGCTGCTTACACCAGTGCACTACGAGACGGAATTCAGTTTTAGTGGAGTCGACCAAAGGACACTTGACGCAAGGGCTCCAAGACCTTCCAACGGACAGAATAGAAACCAAGGAACAGTAAGAATACTATGAGCGATTCGGTTGCAATTCGATATGGCAAGGGGGAACTTCACGTTCGATTACCCAAAGGATGTGAACCCACCATCATTCGCAAGCCTGCCATGCCGGTCCTCGAGGATGCAAAGCAAGCCGTTTTCGATGCATTGGCTCAACCGGTTGCCTCCCCGACCTTAGCCCAAATCGCGCGCGACACGAAAAAGGTATGTCTTGTTATCTGTGATGTGACGCGTCCCGTACCCAATGGACCGATTCTTAGGGGGCTGATCGAACAATTGCGCGACCACGGTGTTTCGCTCGACAAGATCACCATTTTGATCGCGACCGGTCTGCATCGCCCCAACTTGGGACGCGAAATGCGAGAAGTCATCGGTGATGACTGGGTGTTTGACAATATTCGCATCGAGAATCATTTTGCACGCGACACCGCCTGGATGGTCAATCTGGGCCGAACACCAACCGACAACATCCCTGTCATCCTCAATAGGCACGTCGTCGACGCTGACTTGCGAATCGCAATTGGATTGGTTGAACCGCATTTTATGGCGGGATACTCGGGCGGTCGTAAAGTGATCGCGCCCGGTGTTGCTGGCGAAGAAACCATTCGGACCTTCCACAATTACCGCTTCATGGCAGATCCACTCGCTTGCAACGGCAACTTACTGAACAATCCGTTGCACCGAGGCCAGCTGGAAATCCTAAAGATGCTTGGCAAAACCTACGCGATCAATACAGTGATCGATGAATCGCGACGGATGAGCTTTTTAAACTTTGGCGACTGTGAACAAAGTCATTTGCAGAGTGTCGCTTTTGTCAAGCAATTTGCCGAAGTCCCTATGGAAGGCCAATTCAATACGCTGGTGACGAGTGCTGCTGGCTACCCATTGGACAAAACGTACTATCAAACCGTCAAAGGGATGGTCGCCCCAGTTCAGATTCTCGCCGAAGGAGGCCGCATGATCATCGCGAGCGCTTGCGAAGAAGGAATTGGATCCCACGAGTACCGCGAATCGCAAGCCCATTTGGTTTCATTGGGGCGACAGGGCTTCCTCGATCGCATCCGTCCAATGCCGCTCGCAGATATCGATGGCTGGCAAACTCATATGCTACTCCGCACCTTGGCCGTTGGGAATGTTTCGTTATACAGCGAAGGGCTTCGCGGTGCCGACCGCGAACTGACTGGCGTTCAGATGATAGAATCCATTGAAGATGCGATCGAAGCGAGTATCGCACAGACGGGCGACAAACGTGTGGCTTTCATTCCAGAAGGACCGTATGTCATTCCGACGTTCTCCAAGCTAAGTGCAAGTTAGTCATGCTTTTACAAGGAAACTTGGTTTGATTTCACCAGTCGCGGGACATGAAGACTTAACCTTAGATGCGGACAGTCCGCTGGCGATTCAATCGCGTCCTGAGTTTCCGGAGAACAGCAAGGAACGCTTCGGTATTGAATTGCTGGAAGGAGACAGCGGTGCGAGCCAACAGTCGGATCTGCTGCTGCAAACTCGGCTACGTGCCGCTGCGCTTGCGATTGGGTTTGGCTCTACGATCTTCTCCCTTTGGACCCTATTTCGTGAGCTTGCAAGTGAAGAACTGCATCTTGGGTATGCGTTCTTGTTGTTTGAGCTGGCGACGACGCTAACGTTGATTGGAATTGGCGTATGGCTTGGGAAGGTGCAAAGTGCGACGATGCAATGCCTGTGGTGGTGCGAGCTTGTGATCTTTGGAATGCCCACTCTGTTTCTGGCAACGCTGCATTACCAAGAGGTCATTTACATGGCCCCCTCGTTTGATCTGATTCCTCAAATGCCCATGCCGGGTTGGATCATTTTGATCTTTGCCTACGCTTTGTTTGTACCGCGGTCTTGGTTTCGTGTATTGATTGTTGTTGTGGGCATTTCGATCTTTCCGCTCTTGGCAACAGCTTTGGCGATGGTGATGCATGTGAATGTTCGGGACCTGATTCTGCACGATCGGTCCAGCACAGTCGAGATGGTGCTGTCGCTGCTGGCTACCGGGTTCACAGCGGTATCCAGTGT
>CAITIF010000279.1 GCA_903892365.1 uncultured Pirellula sp.
ACCCGAAACGTAAGGTCGATGTTCCTTAAACTGAATACTTGCTCCGATCAGGTGCGACCGATGGATACCACCGCTAACACCTTCCACGATACCTTTCGCGAACAATTGCAAGCTGGACACGCGATTCAAATCGAGAGGAGTCAGCCATTTGAGGAAAGGAACCTTCATGCCAGTACCTTTCTCCTAATTCGATAGGCTATTCGGCGGAAGGCTGTTTGCTTTACGCTTGGGCAATTCCTTTAATAATCTTGCAATGATCGCATCGGAATCAACCGCTTCCGCCTGAGCGCTGAAGGTAGGCACAATGCGGTGCCGAAGCACGGGGAAGGCCAATGCTTCGACATCTTCGGTCGACACATGAAGCCGCCCGTGCAAGAGAGCTCGAGCTTTACTGGCGATAACAATTTGCTGGCAAGCACGCGGGCCTGGTCCCCATTGAACCCATTGAGGAACCCATTTGGGCACGTCCTTGTCTTTGGGGCGAAGCGAACGAACGACATCCAGAACGAATTGCTTGACATGTTCCGGCAAAGGTACCATCCGAACAATTTTCTGGAACCCAAGTATTTCCTGGCCGGTTACGACCGATGAAATCGTCCCATTTCCCGACCCTGTCGTTCGCTCGATGATCTCCGATTCTTGATCGCGAGTTGGGTAGTCGACAATCGTTTGAAATAGAAAGCGATCGCGTTGCGCCTCCGGCAACGGATAGGTTCCTTCCTGTTCAATTGGGTTCTGGGTAGCTAGAACAAAAAAAGGCTCCGAGAGAGTGTAGGTTTTTCCGCCAACTGTGACACAGTGTTCCTGCATCGCCTCTAGCAAAGCGGCTTGCGTTTTTGGAGGGGTACGATTGATTTCGTCTGCGAGCAAAATCTGAGTGAACACAGGACCTTTGGCAAAAGCCAATTGGCGGCTCCCCGTTTCCGACTGTTGAATAATGTCCGTCCCAGTGATGTCAGCTGGCATTAGATCGGGAGTGAATTGGATCCGATGGAAATCCAAACTCATGGATTGGGCTAACGATCGCACCATCAAAGTCTTCGCTAGCCCAGGAACACCTTCCAGCAAACAATGCCCGCCGGCTAGAATGGCGATCAGCAACTGCTCTACCGTTTTGTCTTGACCAACGATGACGTTGCCGATTTGCTTCCGAATCTCCTGGAATTTGTAACGTAGAATTGTGGCTTGTTGCAATTCGTCGTCGCTGGGTGGAGGCAATGTCGTAGTCATGTTGAGGAGGCGTATTGTGGGAGCAAGGAAAAACGCAAGCGAGAACCGAGAACAAAGAGATCAGTCGTTCCCATTGTACTCAAACTTCGCCGACAGCGGGGCTTGGGCTATCGACAGCCGGCAGGCCGATTAGAATTGGGGCATGTTGCAGGGAATGTTCAAAATCAAGTACGAATTAGAAAGAGTTTAGCCGTGACGCGCGAGTATGACGTTTGTGGACTTGGCAATGCAATCGTAGACATCTTTTTGGAAGTGAATGACTCGGAGTTCGCGACGCTTGGCTTTGAACGTGGGACCATGCGACTGATGGAGGCTGCCGAGCAGGATTCCTTGCTGGCACAGTTTTCAGCTCGAAACGAAGAACTAAAGTTAGTCAGCGGCGGTTCCGTTGCAAACTCGGTGATCGGACTCTCGCAATTGGGCGGAAAAGGGGCCTTTATAGGCTGCGTAGGAGACGACCGTTACGGGTTGCATTATGTGGAAGAGTTTCAGTCGCTTCGCATCAACATGGGAAATCCAATCATCGTGGGGCAAACGACAGGTACCTGTCTTGCCATCATCACGCCGGATGCTGAGCGAACCATGCGAACTTCCTTAGCGGTGTCAAGTCATCTGGCAGCGCGGCATGTCGATGCTGGTCGAATCGCAAAATCGACTTGGCTGTTTATCGAAGGTTACGTTTTCGCAAATCCAGAGACGGGGCATCATGCCATTCGTGAATCAATTGCAGCAGCCAAAGCGGCCGGGACCAAGATTGCCTTGACCTGTTCCGATGCATTTGTACCTGAAGTTTTTGGCGAAGCATTTCATGAAGCTCTGGCTCAAAGCGACTTGCTTTTTTGCAACGCTCCCGAGGCTAAAGCATTGACCAAAGCTTCCACAATTGAAGAAGCCTTCTCAAAGCTCAAGGAAATGGTTCCCAATTGCGTTGTTACCGATGGGCCTCATGGCGCGTCGATTTGTTTTGGAGGCGAAGAATCCCATGTGCCGGCATTTACATGTCATCCAAAGGATTTGACCGGCGCAGGGGATATGTTTGCGGGTGCATTCCTATATGGAATTACGCATGGATACGCACCCAACATCGCCGCTCGAGGTGCCAATTATCTTTGCATGAACGTGATCACTCAAGTCGGTGCGAGACTTCAGCAAGATGCCAAGTCGCTTTGGGAAGATGCCATGGAAGATGGTCGGGCGAATGACGTGGGCGGCTAGAGTCCGCGTACGCCGATTTCTACGGTGAGCGGACCGTGCGGCGAAGAGAATTGAAGAATTTCCACATGGGCGCCATGATCGAACCAAACCGAGTGGCCCCGTCCAGAAATGACGGTTGGTAACCCTAATAGAATGCCAGGTATTCCAATCCGATCTTTGCCCGCGCCCGCGATCATGTTGGTCAGTTCACCAACCATATCGACGACTTCCTCGTCGATGGTGGCTGGCTTGTTTCCCAAAAAAGCTTCTGCCGCAGCAAAAGCCACATCTTGATCGACACTAACAACAATAGTGCCACGCAACGCCCCTGATACGCCAATCAATCCGCTGCAATCGTACTTCGACATGAACTTTTCGGTTGAAAAGATCCCGATGAGCTCCGTTTCCCAATTGAGCATCATCGAAAAGACATTCTTCGTGCATTCAACGAATGGCAGAATCAATCTCTTTCGCTTTTCGGATAATTCGACAATAGATAGAAGTGGCTGAACAACCATGGTGAATCGTTGGGTGGGATAGAGTGGTGACCACGAATCGAACAAATGCCAACTACACAGTCACGAAT
>CAITIF010000280.1 GCA_903892365.1 uncultured Pirellula sp.
ACCACGAATGCGAATGTCGGTAGAAATCCTTCTCGAAAGCAAACCGGTAATGAATTCGACAATACACTGCTTGATTGTTCTGATCGCCATTCTTAGTTCTGGTTGTAACCGAACAACCTTGGTCCCACCGTTTGAACCGGATCGCGTGGAGCTGACATATAAGACCGATGGCGGCAAGTTCTACGTGGTTGACGACGGAAATGCGTACCGCGAAACTCAGGCCGGCGAAGCATGGGAACTGGTGATGCGAGTTTTTGATCCCGAGGAAGTAAAGCGTTCGTACGTTATCGAAGATGGAAAAACCTACCGAATCTCCCCCGACAACCAGCAGCGTTTCGAAGTGCAACGCGAGCTGTCGGAATCTTTCGAAGATTTGAATCTCGGAGTTCCTGGGCTTTTAGAGCTTGTTAGTGAGCGCCGGCAACGCTGGGGTGCGTTCACGTTACAGTCTCCCGAAGCCCCAACGGTTTCCGAATATGTCGCGCATCGTAACGAGATGCTGGCTGGGATGGCAACTTTCCGCGATTGCAGCGTCGAGCCTACAAGTGAGAAATCGCATTCAGGCGGCAAGTCGCTAAGGTGCATGGCGCCGACGAGACCCGATAGCATGATCACTTGTAAGGCAAGTCTTTCCTGTCCACTGGTCTATTTTCGAAATGGTGATGATTTTTGGTTCGAAGCCTTCTACTGGGCTGAACAAGGTTTGCCGTTGACTTTGATCGATCTTGAATGCGAGTTCGTTGCAGAGCACCCAGGAATTCGATTACGCATTTTCGACGATGAGACACTAGGGATTGAGCTGAAAGCGCTCGACAAGCCGACCTTCCGGCAACCAGCCGAGTCACGAGTCACGTTTCCAAGAAACAAATGGGTCCAAGTGCAAGTTCATTTTGTTCTATCGACCACGGATGGACGAATGGAAATTTGGCAGGATGGTCAAAAGGTGTTGGACCGAACGGGGATTACGCTTCCATTTCGATCCGCGATTTACAATAGTCTTGAAGTGGGTATCTCGGCTCACAGTGATCCCAACCAACCCTGCCTGCTGTTCGTCGATGACCTTCGGTGTTCCTCGAAAGCGTTTTCGGAATAACCCAACAACTAGGTCCACATGGCTGTTGTTTTGCGAAGTATCAAAAATGGGATTTCCGAGTACACTGGTGCTAATCGACGATGCGGCAAACTTGTGCCGGGTGCAAAAGGCTGGATGCATCGAACCAATGCATGTTGTATTGGTAGAGTGGATTAGTTTAGTAGTCATGTTTTTTAGATGAAATCGTTCGAGGCTTAGTGTGAATCAAGTCATGATGAAGTCCACGTGGATTGGTCTGTTGGGTGTTGTCACCTGCTTACTGATCGAAGCAAAAGCTGAGACATTTCAGCTCGCACCGGCCGCATCTCCTGCGGACAATCCGCTCAAAGGATTAGTCCCCTACGCGGATGCCAACGTCGATCGCTTTCCTCACAGCCTTGAATTCAATTACCTGAAGCTTAGCGATTTGATGGTGGGACGTGATGAGTTCGATTGGGAACCGTTAGAGTCTAAGCTCGACTTGATCGCATCGCGAGGTTGCCAAGCCGTCTTTCGAATATGGGTCGAATACCCCAATCAACCTTCAGGGGTCCCACAGTTCTTGATTGAAGATGGTGTGAAAATCACCTCCTGGACCAATACCGAGGAGAAACCGGCTTCCAAAAACATCACGCCGGATTACGAAGATGAAAGACTGGTAACTGCCCTTGAGCGATTTGTCCAAGAGTTCGGGCAACGGTACGATGGGGACCAACGGCTAGGCTTCCTTACCGCAGGTTTGCTGGGGTCCTGGGGCGAATGGCACAGTTGGCCACGAGCCGAACTGTTTGCCTCCAAGGCAACTCAACTACGCGTTCTCAAGGCTTACTCGCGCGCTTTCACCAAGACCCCGGTTTTACTGCGGTACCCCGCTGGCAAAAGCAACCCTAGGTACGTAGCCAATGATGACCTACCATTCGGTTATCACGACGACTCGTTTGCGTGGGGGACTTTGGATACAGGAAACCCAGACGATTCTTGGTTCTATATGAATCTCCTTGCCAAGGCTGGTGACAATGCACTCAATAAATGGAAGAAACATCCGATCGGCGGCGAGATTCGTCCGGAAGTCTGGGGGCAGATCTTCGATGCGAAGCCGACGCACAAGCAGGCTCAGGACTTCGCGAAGTGCGTGCAACAAACACACGCCTCTTGGTTGATGGACTCAGGGATGTTTAACAAGAAGCCATCCGCAGACCGAGTCCAACGCGCTACGGAAGCCGTGCAGCGAATGGGCTACGATTTCTTCGTTCAATCCGCTCGGATTGATCGGATAGATGCACAACAAATCGAAGTGGAACTGCAGGTACTCAATAACGGAGTCGCTCCGTTCTACTACGATTGGTCTATGGAACTAGCGGTCCTTTCTTCGACCGGCGACCTGCTGAAGACATTCCCTGTGGATTGGAAACTGACGGCCATCGCCCCTTCGACCACCCCCGAGATGATGAAAACAACTTTGCAGATGGAAGAAATTCCTGATTCAGCGGCAAAACTAGCATTGAGGGTCGTTAATCCGCTACCCAAAGGAAAAGCATTGCGATTCGCTAACGCCGACCAAGATGCCGACGTAGCTGGCTGGCTGACTCTAGGACCAATCCCCAAGTAAAGCTTAGGTAGTTGCTCCGAACGGGTGATTGCCGAAACAATAGAAACTAGACTAGATCTTTGCGTTGATGGGGCAATAGCCCAAAACCGACTTCCTCGCGAAAACGCCGACGCTATCTAAAGTACGCCTTTCCTTAACTACCATGATGAAAACTAAACTATTCTTCACGCTTGTTTTTGCTTTAAATGGTCTGGCCTCTATCGCGTCAGCCCTTCCGAACGATAAAGCGATCGTCATTCCCGATCTCACCAAGGGTGATAAGATCCCAAAGGGTGCCAAGCATGATTGGAATCTCGGGCCCACCGGTTTACGTGGTTGGATGTTTTGCGACAAGCTGGTGACCACCGATGCCCGACAAATCGCTATCACGACCGTTGAACCAGGCTCGTCGGCGGATGGTCTCATCGCTGTGGGCGATGTGCTTCTTGGGGTAGGTGGAAAACCGTTTTCTTACGACCCGCGAACGGAGATGGGGCGAGCGATCACGGCCGCGGAGACGGAAACAGGCGGCGGCCGGCTTGCAATCACACGCTGGCGAGCAGGGAAAACCGATGAGATTGAATTGATGTTACCGGTTTTGGGCTCGTTCAGTCCCACCGCACCCTACGACTGCCCAAAGTCGCAACGCATCCTTGTTCAAGGCTTGGAATCACTTGCAGAACTTATGTCGCAAGCGGACTACGCACAGTCGGTCGATGCGATTCCTCGCTCGTTGAATGCGCTCGCATTGCTGGCTGGCGGCGATGCCCAGCATCTCGATTTAGTGGAACGCGAATCGCAATGGGCGACCAACTTTACGACGCGTGACTTCCGAACCTGGTACTATGGCTATGTCATGATTTTTTTGTCGGAATACATTAAGGCTACCGGTGATGATTCGGTGTTGCCGGGCCTACGGCGATTGGCGTTGGAAGCGGCGGGTGGTCAGAGTGCCGTCGGGTCATGGGGGCATACCTTCGCGCTTCCAGATGGGCGCCTTCAAGGTTACGGCATGATGAATTCCCCCGGTTTGCCGCTGACTATTGGAATGATCCTTGCACGCGACGCAGGAGTCAACGCCCCCGAAGTCGATCGCGCGATTGAATTGAGCTCGCGACTGCTTCGTTTTTACCAAGGGAAAGGTGCCATACCCTACGGCGATCATTCCGCTTGGACCGAGACGCATGAAGATAACGGCAAATGCGGCATGGCTGCCGTCTTATTCCATCAACTGGGCGAAGCGAAGAACGCAGATTTTTTCACTCGTATGGCGCTGGCATCCCATGGCAACGAACGGGACTGCGGTCATACGGGTAACTACTTTAATATGCTGTGGTCTCTGCCTGCGATCGCTCAGGCGGGTCCGCATGCCACGGGTGAGTGGATGAAGGAATTTGGATCATGGTATCATGACCTTGCTCGACGATCGGATGGTTCGTTCGCACATCAAGGCCCACCCGAGCCTGATCATGACAGCTACCATGGCTGGGATGCAAGCGGAGCCTACTTGCTGGCCTACGCCTTGCCATTGAAGAAGATCGCTCTTACTGGTAAGTCGCCTCGAGTCTCACAACCGCTTGAAAAAGATACCGTCCATGGCCTGATCGTCGACGGTCGTGGCTGGGACAATAAAGATCGTACCAGCACCTACGATCAATGGACGGACGAGGAACTGCTTGCGAGACTCGGCTCTTGGTCCCCTATTGTTCGGGAGCGCGCGGCCGCAGCGATCTCTCGTCGTAAGGAACCACCTTTGGCCGCAATCATCGCATTGCTTGATTCCCCTTCACTAGAAGCACGCATCGGGGCCTGCCATGCGCTCGAGGAACTAGGTGGTGCGGCCGCTTCTGCAGTGCCTCCATTGCGTCGCGCACTGCAAGATGAAGACCTGTGGCTGCGAGTACGGGCCGCCACCGCGTTGGCCGCGATTGGAAAGCCTGCAATGCCCGCACTGCCTGAGATGCTAGCGCTGATCGCGAGAGGACCATCCGCCCAGGATCCACGCGCCATGGAGCAGCGTTTTGTTTCGTTCGCTATCTTCAGCAAGATGCTCACCAGCAGCAAGTCACTGGAAGGCGTCGATCGCGAAAAGCTTCGTGAAGCCATTGCGATCGGGCTTCAAAATCAAGACGGGCGAGCTCGAAGCGAGATCAGTGAAATCTACGGCCGCCTTAGCTACGAAGAACTGCAGCCTCTGCTTCCCGCCATATTCGAAGCCATTGTCAAGCCGGCCCCTAGTGGCGAAATGTTCGCTGACGGGGTGCGACTTAACGGTTTAAAGGTTCTCGCATCGCATCATATCGAGGAAGGGATGCAAGCCTGTGCCGACTATCTTCGTACCCAGAACCCATGGGCCAGCGAGCACCGCACACCGGAAATCCTAAGCGTTCTTGTTTCTTACGGCGCCCAAGCGCAGCCCATTGTTTCACAACTGAACGAAACCGCTGACTTGTTCGAGAAAGGGGAAAAGGACTTCCCAAATCATCTCAGCAAACAGAAGGCGAAAGCCGTGCGTAAAGCCATCAAGCAGATCGAAGCTTCCAAAGATCGTCCTGAATTGAAGCGACTGAAATAGGGGTAAGTTTGCTGGTAATGTCCAATAATAGATGTACAGGTAACACCCTTGTTCGCGCTTCCAGTCGGCTTCCCTCCTGCTCGTAATCGAATTCGGTGAAACGGTACTGATACGCGAACGGCTAATAACGAAAGTTAGAAATAAGGCACCTGACTTGCTTTATTTGACTCCACCGGAGTGTTTATCTAAAACGCAGAGTCGCAGAGATCGCATAGAAAAGAAAGAGTCTGTGGGCGTTTTGGCTCTGCGTCCTCCGCGTTTCCAAAAGGGGAACTAGGTGGATTTAGGTGCCAGGCAGTTTTCTTGCTTTCATAACTGCGGCCCCGCCTCGCCTTTGATGGAGACTTCTTGAGCTCGGAGGGCGGCATGTTGCTGCCAGCGGTGTCAACCACCGGATCTTTTGCCGAACAGGGACCTAAGCCCGGCGGGCGACACATCAGCCAGTCTGTTGCAGGGCCCATGTTTCGCCCTCCGGGCTAAGAATGGAATTGCGGATCAGCGACATTCGGGCTTGCCCCGAATGTTGCAACAGGTTTGGTGCGCTAGAAAGTCAAGGAAGCTAGGTGCAAAGCAGGTTCAAAAATGTTTCGCCCCCCATTTTTCGCCAGACTGTCTTACGCTAACAGCTCAGGAACGATCTTAGGGCTTTCAACTCCAGTCAACTTTTGATCGAGCCCCTGGAACTTGAACGACAGACGATTGTGATCGATTCCCATGCAGTGCAGGATGGTGGCATTCAGATCATTCACACTCACTGGATCTTTGACCACGTTGTAGCTGAATTCGTCGGTCTCGCCATGCACATATCCTTTCTTCACGCCTCCGCCCGCAAGCCACATGCAAAAGTTACGAGGGTGATGATCGCGACCATAATCGTCCTTGGTCAGGTTGCCTTGCGAATAGACAGTTCGTCCAAATTCGCCCCCGCAAACCACCAAGGTATCTTCCAGCATCCCGCGTTGTTTCAGATCCAATACCAGAGCCGCGGTGCCTTGGTCGGTGTCCTTGCACTGATTGCCCAATTGGCGTGGTAATCCACCATGAGTGTCCCAGCCTCGATGCAAAATCTGAACGGTGCGAACGCCGCGTTCCACCAATCGCCTCGCAAGCAGCGCACTGTGGGCGAAAGAACCAGGGACCTTGGCATCCGGACCATACAATTCAAGCGTGGACGCAGTCTCCTGACTGATATCCACCAACTCCGGAACGCTGCGCTGCATCCGGAAAGCCATCTCATATTGAGCGATACGTGTTTCCGTCTCGGGATCGCGGTATCGGTCCAACCCTTGGGTGTTCAGTTCATTCAATGCATCCAACATGACGCGTCGGTCCTCGCGCGAAACCCCATCAGGATTCGGCAAGTACAAAACAGGGTCTCCAGATCCACGTAACGCAACCCCATTGAAGCGTGTCGGCAAATAGCCGCTGCCCCACATTCGATTGTAAAGCGCTTGGCCATTGCTGTCGGAAGGGAATCGAGGAGTAAAAACGACGAACGCTGGTAGATCATTGCTCTCGCTCCCTAAGCCGTAAGCCAGCCAGGACCCGATGCTCGCTTTGCCTGGTACTTCGGAGCCCGTCATCACAAACGTGCATGCGGGGTCGTGGTTGATGGCGTTGGTGTGTACCGATCGGATCAAAGTGATTTCGTCCACGATCTTCGCCGTGTGCGGCATCAGCTCGGAATTGATCCACATCCCCGATTGCCCCTTTTGCTCAAACTTGAACTTGGTGGGAGCAACGGGAAATCGAGTTTGACCACTGGTCATGGTCGACAGACGTTGGTTGTTCCGAATCGATTCAGGTAGATCCTTGTCGAAGTAATCGGCCAACGTGGGTTTGTAATCCCATGTGTCGTGCTGAGGAGGTCCGCCGTTGAAATGCACGTAGATAATTGCCTTGGCTTTGGGGGCAAAGTGAGGCAGGCCTGGCAATGAAGGATGCACCCGTTGAAGCGCGGCTGGATTAGATTCGGCATCTACAGCGCCGGCATAACGAGCCAACGGATTAGCCGCCATAGCGGCCAGCGACAAGCTGCCTAGCCGTACCCCTTGCTGACCAAAGAAATGTCGACGGGTCTGACGTACCAAGTGTTCATGGAGTGGATCCATCATTAATTCCTTGTCACTGTTTCATCGAGATTTAGTATCATGTTGGCGACCATCGTCGCTGTTGCTAATTCGCTTGGGTCAAGCGTTTCGTTTGGCTTGCTTTCTCCGCTTGTGATCAGTTTCTTCGCCGCTTCCAGATCTTGCTGGTAGCGTGCGTGATGCAAATTCCACTGACGTTCCACGATGTGCAGTTCTGAAAGCTTTGGGCTGCGAGCTAAGACGACTTGATACGCAAAATCGATCTTTTGACTCAGTGTAAGTCCCCCTTGAAGAAGCATTCGTTCGGCTAAGGCTCGGGCGGCTTCCACGTGCTGCACATCGTTCATCAACTGCAAGGCTTGCAACGGCGTATTGCTTTTCTCTCGCATCGAACAGGTTTGTTCGCGATTTGGTGCATCGAAATTGATCATAAACGGTGGCGGTGCGGTTCGCTTATAAAACGTATAGATGCTGCGGCGATAAAGCGCCGCACCGGAATCGCGTTTGTAGTTTTGCGTATTGGAGCCTGCAAAACCAACCGGTTCCCAAATGTTATCTGGCTGGTAAGGGCGAACCCCCTTGCCTCCCATTTCCAATTGCATCAACCCACTTACGAACAAAGCGTTGTCCCGAAGCTGTTCTGCATCCAGCCGAAATCTTGGCCCGCGAGCCAGCATACGATTCTCCGGATCGACCCGCCACAGTTCTTCCGAAAGGCGTGGGCTTTGTTTGAAAGTTTTGGAGCAAACCACCAACCGGACCAGTTCTTTCACGTTCCAATTCGACTGCTGAAAATGCTGTGCTAACCAATCCAGTAAAGCTGGGTGGCTGGGCATTTCACCTTGCGAGCCGAAATCGTAACTGGTCTTGACGATGCCAACCCCAAAGAACTGCTGCCAAAAGCGATTCACGGTAACTCGAGCTGTCAACGGGTTCTCAGGAGCTACTAACCATTTCGCCAGATCGAGCCGAGTGGCGCGACCTTCTGGGTTGGCTTTTTTCAGTGATGGGAAAACCGCAGGGACGGCGGGCTCTACTTTGTCGCCAGGCTTGTCATAGTTTCCACGAAGCATGACAAAGCTTTCTCGTGGCGAAGCCATATCGCGAAATACAAATGTACTTGGGATAGCATCATCTAATTGCTTGCGTTGCCCTTGCAACGCGGCTCGTTCTGCCATCAACGGGGCGAAGGTTGGTTTGGTGGTGTTGCAAACACTTTGAAGGTAATGCAATCGCAGTCGTTCTTTGATGTCTGCCGCGGCTTCCTTTTCGGGACCGTCTTTTGCAATCTGATTCAGATCACCAGGTAGGCCTGCGGTGTCCTTGCCCGTTGCTTGTTTCCACCAAGTCAAGAACGAAAGCGATGGATCGCGAGCTGGGTCACTTATTCCTGCGACTCCGACCTTGTCCCAGAAAACAGTGCCGCCGAATTGAGTCAGCGCGAAGCCGGTCACGGAGTCCCCGGTCGCCAAGCCAATTTTCTCCAAAGGTACTTCTAAACGAACCCATTGGCCGCTAGCGGGTAAATCACCCATGTGTACACGCTCGGTGGTATTCGCCGTACCCCAAGCGATCGCCTCGTAATTCCCCCAAACAGCCCGATGCATCCAGCCATTCTTGAAATACTGCAACATGATCGACTTGGGTAAATTCGCTGGGTCCAACCAAACGTGAGCGAACAATTTTCCATCCGCAGGCAAAATTAGCCCGGTCGTGGCTTGGTCCCAAACATCCTGAGCCAACCCGGCGTCGGTTCGTTTCAGCGACTTGGTACCGCTCAAGACAGGAATACTGACTTCAGGGTTGCTTGCATCTTGGGTAACAAACATGGTCGCAGCACCCGGTGAGGCTTGAAGCTTTCCATTGCTTGGGAATTCGTCGTCCATCCATACGATTTCGACCGCCGATGCGGACGTTCCCGACGCCGCGTCTGCTGGATCGATATAGCTTAATTGCTTGGCGAGGGTATCGATAGCGGATTGCTTTTCTGCGATCTGAGCATCCAGCTGAGCCAGTTGTTTTTTGTCTTCCTCGGAATCCAGTTTCAAAACGGGTTGTGTTAAAAGAGCGTTGCCGTCAAATCCTGGGTCGGCAGCAGAATTGAAGAAAGCATAGAACGAATAGAATTCGTTGGCGCTGATTGGGTCGAACTTGTGATCGTGGCAAACGGCACATCCCCCTGTCAATCCAAGCCATGCTTGAAACGTGGTGCTCGTTCGATCCACGGCATAGCGGTAAAGCAATTCGTCGTTGATCGATCCACCTTCGCTAGTGGTTACATTGCAACGGTTGAATCCCGTGGCGATCAATTGATCCCTGGATGGTTCGGGTAGTAGGTCGCCGGCTAATTGATCGATGGTAAATTGATCGAAGGGTAGATTTCGATTGAAGGCGTTAATCACCCAATCGCGATAGGCCCAAGTTTGGCGTTCGTTATCTAAGTGCATACCATGCGTGTCGCCGTAGCGAGCCACATCCAGCCAGTGCCGTGCCATCTCCTCGCCGAAGCGTTGGCTATTCAAGTAGCGATCAACCATCTGTTCGTAAGCGTCGCTTTGCGTATCGTTCAGGTAAGCCGCACGCTCTTCGAGGGTAGGTGGCAAACCCGTCAATGCAAACGCAACTCGACGCAGCAGAGTTTCGCGATCGGCTTCCGGAGATAGCTTGAACCCAGAATCTTGGAGACGTTGTGCGATA
>CAITIF010000281.1 GCA_903892365.1 uncultured Pirellula sp.
ATGTTAGCAAAGGCCTTCTTCTTGGCTTTTCGATCCTTGGCATTGGCTGAACGATAGGCTTGGTGGTTCTTAAATTTCTCCAGAAGCTCCAAGTCTTTTGCATCGATGTTGGCCGAAGCATCCAAACTTGCCTCAGCATTTTCGTTTGCCACCGATACTTTTGCACTGATCGATTCGAGGTGACTAAGCTTATCCACGACAACCTCGCTCACATTTCGCCAAGCAATGAGTTCGGTAACCTGAATGATAATGCTGTTGATCAGATCCTCGCTGCCGATCCCGGTTTCCCTTTTACAACGGTCTGTTAGTTCCTCGATGCCCATGTACTCCTCGCGCCGACTCAACCATAGCAACCACTGCCTGATCAATTCACGATGCTTGCCGCGAGGAGGAGCGACCTTTGGCTCATGAAAAACGACCGCAAAAAGCCGGACTGCCGCAGTGTATCGGCTGCTCTCATCGGGATAAAAGTTGGTCAGTTTGTAGTACCGCGCATCTTGAATCCCATCCCGCAGATACGGCTTTGGCGAGTAGCCGTACCGCTCTTCGAATTCAGCGATTTTTTGCGTATCGCCACTCATGGCAGTTATGTACTCGCTCAAATACTGAACTATCAACATCGGTGGTCCGCTACTTCGTATGCTGTCGTTTTGTTGTTTCTGACTAATTCAAATAAGGATGCTGTGGTTCAACGCCATGCAATTCCATTTCTGGTTCTCGGTTCCGTTGGTCTTTTCCGAGCCGATTCGACGGTGACGCCTATCTCACTTGCATTCCTTCCAAGCTGCAAAGTCAGCCTTGCGCTATCGTATACTTGGGTCCCAGCTTTGCAATCGCAACCGTATGATTCGGTTTGGCCAGGTACCAAGCACCCCTTTGGCCAGGTGCTAGACACCCCTTTGGCACCTAGCTTTCTGTTTGACGTTGGCGTAAGCCACGCGAAGCTGGGCCTTGTGCCCTAGCTTCGCAACAGGTTTGGTATGCTACAACAACCAAGCCCCAAAAAGCCCCCTGCGTTCGAGGGTCTTGCGCCCGATGAACGCAACAGGTTTGGTTGGCTAGAAGTGATGTTTAGCGCACCAAACCTATTACGACGTGTCGGGACGAGCCCGACCGTCGCGGATATACGCATGCACGCGATGCAAAAAGGTGTTAGGAACGTTCCTGACGCCTTTTTTCTTTCCCAACCTACGTTAAAGTGCTCAGTGCTTGGCGTCACAAAAGCTCCAATCTCGATTGGATGGTGCATGAATTCTACTTGGCCCTTGCACGCTTGGGAGGACATCAAAATAGAAAAGGCGATCACCCACCTGGATGGCAAGTCATCTGGGAGGGATGGAAAGAGCTTGTGCCGATGGTTATTGGCTACGAAGTTGCGAATTCAAAAGTATAAAAGATGTGACTAAACCTAAGCGCTAGCGCTTGTTACGGCCTACGTGTTATTCGCAAACGGAAAATGGGGTAACCTCATCATAGGTCGGAAGAGTCTATCGAAACACAAAGGATTAGCCGGTGATCACAAGATGGTTCGGCGCTTAATGACGCCACCCTTCGCATCCAAAACTGGCAGAATAACAGTGAACGCATTTGGGTCGTTGCGTTTTACGATCAGTTCCAGCTTGGTGATTTCCAATCGCGTGATGACGCAGAAAAGAACTTCTTGCTCCGTACCACTGTAGCCTCCCAGTGTTTTGAAGTTGGTGACGCCCCGCCCCAGCTCTTCCAAAAGAGACTTGCGAATGGCGTCTCTATGTTCCGTCATAATCATCACCCCGTTGTAGGCCTCGATGCCGTGAAGCAAATAGTCGATGGTCTTCGAGGCTGCCAAGTAGGTAAGCATGGAATAAAGAGCTGGTTCAACCCCCAAGAAAACAGCAGCCACGGAGAAGATAATGATGTTGAGCCCGAGGATCACTTCCCCGACCGTCGCAAAGGTGCGAGAACTGAGTACGACAGCCAGAATTTCAGTGCCGTCCAATACTCCGCCACTTCGAATGGCAAGCCCCACGCCTGCACCGACGAAGAAACCACCAAAGGCTGCCCCAAGAAATTTATCGGAAGTCACATGAGGCAAAGGCACCAGAGCCACGGTCAGGGCGAGTCCCAGAATAGCGACGCCGCTTTGAATCGCAAACATTCGACCAATGAGCCTGTTTGCTATCAAAACGAATGGAACATTTACCAGAACTAACCAAATGGAGAGCGGAACTGGTGTTAAGTCCGCGAGCAACATGGAAATGCCCGTGATACCCCCATCGATAAAGCCATTGGGAAGCAAGAAGCACTCGAGCCCTATGGCTGCGACAAGAACTCCGAAAAGCAAGAAAAGCCAATTGAGCAAGGCTGAGACTATCTGGTTGTTGAACATGGTCGCGATTGTAGCCAATGCTCCATTTTCCAAAACCCGAACTTGCGATTTTTCGATGCGGACTTCTAGAGTCCTTGCGAGAGTCTTAGCTTATTGGAGGGCCAGCTTACTTGAAGAGAGTTGCTGGATCAGCTTCCCATAGTTTTCGTACGGCGAGCGCGCCGCTGATCGCGCACATCACGAAGGTCAGGCAAAACACTAGCAGAATCCGTAAGGGGCTCAACTGCATCACCAAGCCTGTCCATTCCGACAACAATTGGTACAGAAGCCAACTGAAAAGCCAGCCGGGAAAGAAACCGAAAATACTCAGATAGAACGATTGAGTCATTACGAACCGCAAGAAATAGTACGGGCCATAGCCCATCGCTTTCAGTGTCGCAAACTCCGCCAAATGATCGTGAATGTCCGTAAACAAGATTTGATAACAAATAATTACACCGACAAAGAGTCCCATGACCGTGCCGATCGAAAAGATGATCCCGATCGGCGTGTTGGTCGCCCAGAATCCAATTTCCCGTTGAATGAGTGCTTCCCGGTCGTAAATTCGGACGGCATCCCCCAGCAGACTTTGAAGCTCCGCCTGGACAGCAAGTTTGTCGGCACCGGGTTGAAGCACCACCAACCCTAGATCCAC
>CAITIF010000282.1 GCA_903892365.1 uncultured Pirellula sp.
CTCGCACCGGGTATTCCTACAGATAGACGCGGCCGTTGTGGCTGCGAATGTCTGTGTTCTAGCCGCTGACCAGAGCGGCGCTGCCCATGGAGGTGCGAGTTGCTCTCGACTGATCCCCCTTCTTCTTTGTCCGCCCCGGCTCGGCGATCGGAAATCGCTGCGATTCTTGCGGCCGGCATCGTTCGGATGAAATCGCGTGTGGCGATTCCCGATTCAGAATTCGTCGGCGATCCAGCGGAATTGCCAACAGCTTGCCTTGAGCTTTCTTCGGAAAGCGTGCTCTCTGTGACCAACGTGGTTAACGACCAGTGAGTCCGTTTTCTCAGGAGAAATCAATGCAAATCGACATCGACAAAGAGGTCGCTCTGCTCCAACGCATGACGGTTGGGCAGCTGCGAGAGAAATTCGAAGAGACGTGGGGCGAGCCGACCAACACTCGAAACAAACAGTGGCTCATTAAACGCATCGCATGGAAGATGCAGGCCAACATCGAAGGTGACATTTCACAGCGGGCCAGGCGTCGCGCCGCTGAGCTCGCTCGCGGCACCGACATCCGTACGACTGCCCCCAAAGCCATCAAGCCAGCCCCGAAGTCGATGGGCGACATCGTGACGGGTTTCGTCCAGCCAGAAGAAGACAATCGTCTCCCGCCGCCGAGATCAGAGATCGAGCGAGTCTACAAAGGCGAGAAAATCGTGGTGCTCGTTCTGGATAACGGCTTCGAATACGAGGGGGCGATCTACAAGACGCTCAGCGCTGTGGCCAAGAAAATCACTGGCCAGCACTGCAACGGATACCACTTCTTCAAGCTCAACAAAAAAGGCGGTGACAAATGAACAAGGCCAACATCAATCGCCAATTGAACTGTGCGATCTACACCCGCAAGTCTACAGACGAGGGCCTCGACAAGGAGTTCAACTCGCTTGACGCCCAACGGGAATGCGCCGAAGCGTACATCAAAAGCCAAACGCAGGAAGGCTGGCATTGCGTACCCGATCGTTATGACGACGGTGGTTTCACCGGTGGCAACATGGATCGTCCAGCACTCAGGCAATTGCTGGCGGACATCGAAGCCGGCAAGGTGAACTGCGTGGTCGTCTACAAGGTCGACCGACTGAGCCGCTCTCTAATGGACTTCGCTCGCATGCTCGAAGTCTTCGAACGCAACCAGGTCGCATTCGTCAGCGTGACGCAGCAGTTCAACACGACCAACTCGATGGGCCGGTTGATGCTTAACGTCCTATTGTCGTTTGCCCAGTTCGAACGCGAGTTGATCTCGGAACGAACACGGGACAAGATTGCTGCGGCGCGACGCAAAGGCAAATGGTCTGGTGGAATGCCGCTGCTTGGATACGACATCGAGCCGCAAGGTGGCAAGCTTCGAATCAACGAGGTCGAGGCCAATCGAGTCAGGGCGATCTACGATCTGTACTTGGAACGCGAATCGATCATGGCGACCATCGCTGAACTCGACAACCGTGGCTGGAACAACAAGTCATGGAAAACGAAGAAGGGAGCCCTCCGGGGCGGCTCGCCGTTTACCAAGGCAACGCTGTTCCGACTCCTGACCAATGTGACCTACATCGGCAAGCTTGGCTACAAAGACGAAGTAAACGAAGGAGAGCATGATGCGATCATTTCACCGGAGGTTTGGCAGAAGGTTCAATCGCTTCTGAGACGAAATGGCCGAACTGGCGGTGTCGAAGCGAGAAACAAGTTCGGCGCGATGCTCAAAGGAATCCTGCGATGTGCTTGCTGCGACTGTTCGATGAC
>CAITIF010000283.1 GCA_903892365.1 uncultured Pirellula sp.
CAATGGTGATGAAAGAAGGAAAGGTACGCGACACTTTTGTGCTAAAACGAGGTCAATATGATCTGCCAGGCGATAAAGTTGAGCGAGGATTACCTAATGCCTTGCCACCTTTACCAGAGGGTGTCAGCAACGACCGCCTCGGTTTAGCTCGGTGGTTGGTGAGTGAGACGAATCCGTTGACCGCACGTGTCTGGGTGAACCGCGCCTGGGAACAATTCTTTGGAAATGGACTGGTGAAGAGCTCCGAAAATTTCGGATCGCAAGCGGATTTCCCGTCCCATCCTGATTTACTTGACTTCTTGGCGGCTGAATTCATGCAACCGACCCAGTTGCCTAATGTTTCAGGGACTGCGGCTCAGCGTTGGGACATGAAGGGACTGCAGAAATTTATTGTAATGAGTGCTGCGTATAGACAATCTTCGAAAACGACCGCCGAAGCTCGCACGTTGGATCCAGAGAATCGCTGGCTAGCGCGAGGTGCAAGATTGCGTTTGCAAGCCGAATTCATTCGTGACGCTGCGTTGTCGGTAAGTGGTTTGTTGGTGGAAAAGATCGGAGGTCCGAGTGTCCGACCTTATATGCCCGATGGTGTGTGGGATGAAACCAGTCGCTACGGTGATTTGAGGAACTACAAGCCTGATACCGATGCTGGGCGATACCGTCGTTCGATGTATACGATTTGGAAACGAACCGCCGCGCCACCTTCGATGCTGCTGTTTGACGCTCCCAACCGGGAAGTCTGTACGGTAAAGCGTTCACGAACCAATACGCCATTGCAGGCTTTATCGCTTTTGAATGAAGTGACCTTTGTGGAAGCAGCACGCGGTTTAGCCGTGCGTATGATCACCGAGGGCGGATCTTCTGCCGATCAGAGGCTGCGGTTTGGATTTCGCTTGGTCGTTGGACGTGAACCGAGCGGAAATGAACTCGATGTACTCAAGACTGGCTTGGACGCGGATATCAACGAATTGAAAAGCTCTCAAAATGCGGTGGATGGAATCTTGAATGTCGGTGTGTTTCGAGATGTTTCCGGAGTAGATCGAACCGAGTGGGCTGCGTACACGTTGACCGCTAATATTCTTCTAAATTTGGATGAGTTCGTTAATCGACCATAATTGTTATGAATCAGAACATGCAAGCTGCGGACCGTTTGAATCGTAGGATTTTTCTCGGTCGTTCCGGCCTTGGAGCGATGGCATTTCCCTTTCTCACGCAAAGCGGAAGCCTATTGGGTGGCGAAGCCCGGGGCGAAATTTCGGGGCTACCGCATCATCCTCCCAAAGCAAAACGAATTATCTATTTGTTCCAAAGCGGTGCACCATCGCAAATGGATCTTTTTGATCCCAAACCAGTAATGGAAAAACACCGTGGGGAGAATCTTCCTGATTCGATTCGGCAAGGACAACGTTTGACCACGATGACGTCGGGGCAATCGACATTTCCCATTGCTCCATCGATTTTTAAATTTGAACCGCGTGGGCAATCGGGAATGATGATGAGCGAATTGCTGCCCAATATGGCACAAGTCGCGGATGAATTTTGCATGATTCGATCGATGCATACTGAGGCCATCAATCATGATCCGGCAATTACTTTCTGTCAGACCGGCTCGCAACTTGCCGGTCGACCTAGCATCGGATCATGGATGAGCTATGGCTTGGGAAGTGAGAATCAGGATTTACCTGCTTATGTAGTGCTCACAAGTTTTGGAAGTGGTCGGCCCGATGATCAACCGCTTTACGATCGCTTGTGGGGGTCAGGCTTTTTGCCTTCGCGTCATCAAGGAGTAAAGTTCCGAAACGCAGGTGATGCGGTGTTGTATTTGAGTGATCCACCTGGCGTAACCCGCGGCATGCGCCGCAAAACGCTCGATCGTTTGAAATCGCTCAACGAAGAACGCGCCAATGAATTGGGCGACCCCGAAATTCAAGCTCGTATCTCGCAATATGAAATGGCCTTTCGTATGCAGACGAGCGTACCCGATTTGCTCAACACTGCTGACGAACCTGCCCACATTTTGGAATCGTACGGAAAAGATGTGAATCGTCCCGGCTCTTACGCCGCCAACTGCTTGTTGGCTCGCCGACTAGCTGAACGTGATGTGCGATTTATCCAGTTGTTTCATATGGGCTGGGATCACCATGGCAACTTGCCAAGTGCATTGCGTGGTCAATGCAATGACACCGATCAAGCGACAGCGGCCTTGATCAAAGATTTGAAAGCTCGTGGGCTATTGGAAGATACGCTCATCGTTTGGGGTGGCGAATTCGGGCGGACCATTTATTCACAGGGTGGAATAACGGCGGACAACTATGGGCGCGATCATCATCCACGCTGCTTTACTATTCTGTTGGCGGGAGCAGGGATCAAGCCGGGGTTCACTTTGGGTGAAACGGACGACTATTGCTACAACATTGTCCGCGATCCTGTCCATGTGCACGATCTAAATGCGACCATCCTCCATTTGATGGGTGTCGACCACACCCGACTGACTTATCGGTATCAAGGCAGAGATTTTCGACTTACGGATATTCATGGCGAACTAATCCGACCTATCTTGACGTAGACTCTTCGAGCTATTTTACTCATTGCCAGTTGCGAAAAATAAAAAAAACGCAGTTACCTACCTTGGTTGGTGGGTTAACCTGACGATAAAGTAATATAGCCGGAAATTATCTACCACTTTTGGGTCAAATCGGATGCACGGTATCGATCAAGCTCTGACAGCCAACGAGACAAGAGCATGGCAGCGTGTCTCGCAGCTTTTGCAGCGATTAGGTGAATTTTTGGACATGCCTTTGGAGGTGTCCCGGATTCACCAGTGCTTGGCAGATGCAGCGCGGCAGGTTCATCAAGGTGGCGAAGGGGACTCCATTTTCTGGATGGTCCGTGCTGCCAATCAACTCGGGTTGCATATCGCTCCCATCGAATTGACTTTTTCTGACCTTACTTCGGTAGCCCGAGAGGGGATGCCCGTAGCGCGATTTGTGGAGGAGCAGGGCCAGGGTAACTGGTGGTTGATTCATCGCGCGTCATGGGGTCGTTTCGACGTCCAAGTTATTTGTGACAGTGGTATCGAAGAGCGAGTTATCTCGAAAAGCAAACTCAAAAAACTTTTGGGTTTTCGTTCCGATCAGAGTAAGCAGTTATTCTTCTTGGCGGAAGCGACGAAGATTGGTCATGGCGTACAGAAAGAGAGTAGTTGG
>CAITIF010000284.1 GCA_903892365.1 uncultured Pirellula sp.
AAATGGTGATCGCTTGCGGTTGATCTCTCAAAACGACTAAGGCTCCCTGAACATCAATCTCTAAGATTACCCATTTTCCTTGATTTAGACCAGCCGAAACGACTGATCGCAGCGTGCCATACCAAGTCCCAAGCCCAAAAACTTCCTTCGCCTCCAAGAATTCTCCAGCCTCTCGCTTTTGGGTGAACGACTCATAGCTGAGAAAATGATAATCTTTTCCATCGACTTCGCCTGGCCTAGGGGAGCGAGTCGTGGCGGAGACGCTCAGCTCCAGCGGCAGCTGGCATTCGGCGAGCAAACGCTGAACAACCGTCGATTTGCCAGAGCCCGAGGGGCCGGAAATGATGATAAGTCTTCCAGGATTCGTCATCTGAGACATTGTAATTCACTCACTCTACGTTTTGTACCAGCTCTCGCATTTGTTCGATGGTCGTCTTGATCGAGACAACACAATGAGAAATCTCGGGGTCATTCCCTTTGGACCCAATAGTATTTACCTCGCGAAACATTTCTTGGATCAGAAAATCCAGGCGTCGACCTTGGCTTTCGGGGTGCGCCATGGCGTCGCGAAATTGGACCAGATGGCTTGCAAGCCGCGTCAATTCCTCGGAAATGTCCGTGCGATCGGAAAACAGTAGCGTTTCGCGAAGCAGGTCCAGTTCGTTGGTTTCATGCCCTAAGCTTGCAAAAACCGTTCGGACCCGTTGTTCCAGTTTTGCTCGATAATCGGAAATCACAGTGGGGGCCCTGCGCGCGATCTGTTCTTTCAGTTGGCCGATCTGGTCCAGTTGCAAATCAAACTGGGTTGCCATCGCTTGGCCTTCCTGAATTCGCATGCTTTGCAGATCTTGAAGGGCTTGGCGAAGCGTTTCTTTGGCTGAATCCATTAATTCTTCGTCGTCTTCCATCCGCACCCCTTCAAGCACTCCTGGAAGATTCAGCAATTCGCCGAGATTGTAGGTGAGGGAAACGCCGCTTCGGTCTGCAATTTCCTTGGCTTGCGAGAGATAAGAGCCAAGCGTTTGCGCATTGACGATCGCAGCATTGTTGGTCCCCTTGCGGCTGACTCGTACCGATACGGTCACGCTGCCCCGCTTCAGGAATTCTCTCACGATTCCCTCTAAGCTCGAATCCATCGCCGAAATGGAATCGGAAATCTTGGAGCTGACCTTTAAAAACCGATTATTGACGGTTCGGATTTCCGCCTCGATGGCAGTATCCCCGTGGTTCCCCAAGGCTTGCCCATGACCAGTCATGCTCAACAACACGAGGGCAACGCCTAACCATTAAGAGAAAAAATCAAAGAAAAAAGGGGAGCCGCAAGCCTTACTTGGGCACACCGTCGCCAGCAGGCGTTTCACTTGCAGGTGCCGGAGTTGCTGGTTCTGCTGCGGGAGCTACTGGATCGGCAGCAGGAGCGGCTGGTTCCTCGACTTTAGGAGCGGTTGCTGGCGTTTCGTTGGCTGCAGGCGGCAATTGAAGAGCTGCTGGTGGCACAGTCGCTGGAACCTGAGTATTTTCCGACGTGGCTGCAGGCGTTTCGTTGGAAATCGCCGGGACAGAGCTGGACAGATCTTCCGAAAGGCCCATTCCGTCCGTTTCGCCCATCCCGCCAGCTCCGGAACTGCCAGCTCCGGAAGACATGGAGCCTGGATCGGCTTGGATATCAAGCTTATCGGGCAAATACCAATAGCAGGTCAAAGCACACAAAACGATCCACAAAAGGACGGAAACCGCAGTAATTCTGGTAAAGACGTCACCCGCCTTAACCCCGAAAGCGCTGGCTCCGCCCGCTCCACCCAAAGCACC
>CAITIF010000285.1 GCA_903892365.1 uncultured Pirellula sp.
GTGTTGGCCCTTCCGGTCGAGTGATCGCTTTTGAACCGCAGCGCATCGTTTTTCAAACGCTATGCGCGAACATCGCCTTAAACAGTATTCTGAATGTGGATTGCCACCAAAAAGCAGTTGGACAGCAGGCTGGTTCGTTGATCGTGCCGCCATTGGACTACACGGTGGACAACAACTTTGGTGGGCTCGGCTTAGGGGCCTATACCCAAGGGGAATCCGTTCCCGTGGTCGCCATCGACGATCTGAATCTGAATGCTTGCCACTTCATGAAAATCGATATTGAAGGGATGGAGCGGGAGGCGATTCTCGGTGCCAAGCAGACTTTGGAGCGATGGAAGCCTGTCCTCTACGTCGAGAACGACAGGGCCGATCGGTCCGAAGCTTTGGTCGAGACCTTGCACGGTCTTGGATACGCCCTTTATTGGCATAAACCGCCAATGTACAGTCCCCAAAACTTCTTCGGAAACCAACAGAATATCTTTGGCGGTATTGTTTCGATGAACATGATTGGGATCCACTCCTCGATCCCGCACAATGTGGACTGCCCGAAAGTCGAATTGCCCAGATAGTTCCTTTCCCCGGTGGAGCTTGATTCGGACTGAAAAGATCATGAATTTTTAAGGATTCCGATTACAATCGACCCTTCTCTCGACTGTATTTCCACATTTGATGCCAGACCTCCGAGTTAAGCGAGTAGTCCATGCGATTTCTGTCTTTCGTTTTTGCCGTTTCATGCCTTGCGACTGGACTAATTGATTCTGCTTTTACAGGGCGAGTGCGCGGTGACGAAAAAGCCGACGATACGGGCAGCAAGTCCGAAGAGAAGAAGAGCTGGAATGTCGAGACCCCGCCGGGCGATTCCTACCAGCAAAAAATTGATTCACGCGAGGGGACATGGATCAATTTGGATGTCTCGCCGGATGGGACCGAAGTGGTGTTTGATTTTCTTGGAGACATCTACACCATGCCAATCACGGGTGCCGATGGAACCGACGGCGTTTATCCCAAAAATCTCGCGAGCGGAATTGCATGGGATATGCAGCCGAGATACAGCCCTGATGGAAAATGGATCTCCTTTACAAGCGATCGGACTGGAAAGAGCGAACGCGGCGGTGACAACCTATGGATCATGCGTCGCGATGGATCCGACGCCAAGCAAGTCACGAACGAAACCTTTCAGCTCGTTAACGGAGCAGCCTGGTCACCCGATGGTGATTACTTAGTCGCTCGTAAGCATTTTACAGGCAGACGTTCGTTGGGTGCGGGTGAGATCTGGATGTACCATCGTTCGGCTATCGAAGCGAATTCAACCACAGGTCTGCAGTTAACAAAACGGGCCAATGACCAAAAGGACGTGAATGAACCAATCTTCTCTCGCGATGGTCGGTTCTTGTTTTACTCCCAAGATTCCACCCCAGGTGACTCATTCGAATACGACAAGGATTCCAACAAGCAAATCTACGTCGTCAAACGGATCGATCTTCAAACGGGTGAGTCATCGAACTACATCACTGGCCCAGGTGGAGCGTGTCGACCAGTCCCTTCGCCCGATGGGAAGTCGATCGCATTTGTACGACGCGTCGGTGCCAAAACGGGCTTGCACGTGCTCGATATCGAATCCGGAGCGATCCGACTTGTTTACGATGAACTGGAACGGGACATGCAAGAAGCATGGGCGATTCACGGGGTTTACCCGACCTACGCATGGACGCCAGATGGCGAGCACGTCATCGCTTGGGCGAAAGGAAAAATTCGCAAGATATCCATCTCGGAAGGAACTGCACAAGAAATACCCTTTCACGTGGTCGACTCTCGTGAAATGAGAAAGCCGGTTCGATTTCCTGTCGAGGTGGCGCCGGAGAATTTCACCGCCAAGATGCTTCGCTGGGTACAAGTTTCGCCGCAAGGAAACCAAGTCGTTTTCCAATCTTTGGGGTACTTGTACGTACGGGACTTGCCAGAAGGTGAACCGCGCCGGCTGACAACCCAGTCGGATCATTTCGAGTTTTACCCTAGCTATTCGGCAGATGGCAAACACATCGTTTACACCACTTGGGATGATGAGAAACTTGGAACGGTCCGCGTCGTGAGCTCGGACCCAGACGATGCAGAATCCTGGAAAGTGACCTCACAGCCAGGTCATTACGTGGAACCCGCCTTTTCGCCCGATGGCCAAACCATCGTTTACCGCAAATCTTCCGATGGGTATTTGCGATCGCCACTTTGGTCGCGTGAACCGGGTTTGTACCGAGTGCCATCGCGCGGGGGCGAGCCAACGAAGATACGGTCTGCTGGATCCAATCCGCAGTTCGCCACCGACAACGAGCGCGTCTTCTTCATCGATAGCAGCGGCACCAAAGACGTCGACAATCTCGGACTCTATTCAATTAGCCTGGATGGCAAAGAGGAACGCAAGCACTGCAACAGTCAATGGGGAACCAATTATAGAGTATCGCCGGATGGCAAATGGATTGCATTCATCGAGCGTTTCAATGTGTTTCTTATTCCGCTGTTGCATACCGGAAGCACGCTTGAAATTGGGCCTTCCAATACTTCGTTGCCAACCGCCAAGATGAGCCAGGAGTCTGGGGACTTCGTGCATTTTTCAGGCGACGGTCAATCGTTGCACTGGACGGTTGGGCCCACTCTTTACACGCAATCCATGGAGCAAGCGTTTCCTTTTCTCCGAAACGAAGGGCAAGGTAAAGATGGCCAGGAAAAGACCGAGCCTGTGAAAACAGAACTCGGATTCGAGCATCCTACCGCAAAACCAGAGTCGACGATCGCTTTTCTTGGCGCGAAGATCATCACCATGGGAGAACAAGGAGTTATCGA
>CAITIF010000286.1 GCA_903892365.1 uncultured Pirellula sp.
GTACCTGCGTGCGATGGGGGCAAGTATCGGACGGCGAGTTGTACTTGGTCCTGGCTTTGTCCAGTTGGCGGACCCTGACATGATTATCATCGAGGATCATGCTACCGTTGGCGCGAACTATCAAGCACACAGTTTTGAAGATCGCGTACTCAAACTTGCGCCCGTCGTTGTCCGCAAAGGAGCAACCGTAGGCGAGTCAACAGTCCTCTTCTACGGGGCGGACGTAGCTGCGGGAACTTGGGTAGCTCCCAATAGTGTCGTTATGAAAAACGAGCATCTCGAGTCCAACAAAAGTTATGGCGGCTGCCCAGTCCAGGAACTTGACACTTTGACAGCATCGGCTCAACGGATTGTTCCTAATGCCATTGATGCCCCCGCATTGCTAATTGAGAATGAAACGCGTTACGACAGTCTCGACATTGCTCGCGGATTAGCCGTGATTGGGATGATTTATACGCACTTTGTTCCCACACATACAGACCAGGGAGGGATTTCTACAATCGCCTCCGATTTTGCGGTTTTCCTAGAAGGCAAGGCTGCAGCGCTATTTTGTCTATTGGCGGGAATGACCTGGGAGCTTCAGTCGACAAAAGTCTCTCCAAAAGACTCTTCGATGACCGTCCCATATTCCAGTGATACAGGATGGTATTTGCTTCGTCGCGCGTTTACGCTCGCGATTGCAGGTGTTATTCTCCATGCATATGTTTGGTCAACTGAGATTCTTGTGCCCCTTGCATTGATGATGCTGATCGCGACATTCCTTGTTCCCAATGGAACGCGTGCGCGATTGCTCACGGCAGCACTTTGCATCGCATGGATTCCCATCGTGCCGATGTACCTTGGCCAATACATGGAAACCGATTGGAACGCTGGCGGTAGCCACTTGGCCGAGAGTACTTTCGGTTGGGTAACACTGCGATACCTGCTATTCGACGGCAATTACCCGCTGGTACCATGGCTCGCATTCCCTCTGCTGGGTATGGTTATGATGGCCAAGCACCGCGATGGCTCGCGCCCCATCCGTGTCTGGTTCGCACCTGCTTTAGCCATGGCCGTACTGTTGCAGTTGTACTCAATGTGGGCCTGGGCGAACGCTGATGTGCTCGAAACCTTGACGCCTTATCTAGCAATGTCTTGGCTTCCTGCCACTGTTCCTTTTGCACTGACGATTGGCAGCAGTGCTCTTGCTACGGTCTCAGGAGCCGCTTGGCTGTGCGGCCAGCCGCAGCCGACGGGATCACGTACACCGTTTCGTTGGCTCAGCCTGCTCGGACGCGCTTCCCTGACGCACTACTTTTCACATCTGTGCTTTGTCTACATGCCTCTGGCAACTCTTCTGGGAAACGACGATTGGTCGGTTGCAATTGGGCTTGGAGCGTTTGCGAGCTACCTTGCGATCGCAATCCCGCTGACCATTCTGTGGTTCCATAGAAATCACCGTGGACCAGCTGAAGCAATCTGGTCGATGCTTTCACAAAAAAGACAATCCGATAGGATAGAAAAGTACACCTCCGGAGACTGTTAAAGGTCTGCGTTTGAAGGCTGACGGCTGAGAAAGCCCCGAACGAATGATATTAGTTGCCCATTCTCGAATACATCGTTGACAACAAGTAAATCCCGAAGCCAAACCATGTCATCCCAAACAACACCATGGACCCTACAGTAAGCTTCATTCGTGTTGCGACCGTCAAGTGCTTCATCATTAGCAAGATCGCAAGAATCGAAATCAAGTCACAGGCAACAATCGGACAGCTAAATACAAGAAGCTTCAAGTCATTGGAACTGGAACCGAAGAAAACCCAATTTTATTTCCAGGACTGAATAAAACCTGCAAAAAGCACAAATTGAGAAGCGAATCCGATCCACCAAATCACAAGCGGTGCATAACGAAAACGCTGCTGCAGACGTTGGTTGTGACGGGGTCGACCAGTGGTTGATACGGCTTCGGACCCATCATTCAGTAATGATCTCGCTTATCAATAATGGATTGGGAATGGTGATTGATTGGGCAAGTCTGCGACAGCAACTCCATGGTTTTCACTGGTATCCCAAGTTACTTAAAGTCCTTGATCTTTCCCATCTTGGAAACCCAGGCGGAAGCTCCCTTTAGCAGCGGATAAAGAGCCAACGCACCCGTCCCTTCGCCTAACCGCATGCCCCATCGCAACATGGGCGTAAGAGTAAGCTTCTCTAGCATCCCAACGTGAGCAGGCTCTTGAGATTCATGGGCCGCAATCATGCTGTGTATCACCTCGGGGTAGTACTGCTGAGCGATTAATGCAGCTGCCGTTGCGATCATGCCATCAAGCAGAATCACCTGACGCTGTTTAGCAGCTTGTATGTAAAAGCCCGCCATGGCGACGATCTCGAATCCACTAATGGAAGCCAAAGCAGCCTCATCGATCGATCGACCGCAGCGTTCAAATACGCGATCTGTTGCGAC
>CAITIF010000287.1 GCA_903892365.1 uncultured Pirellula sp.
ATGAAAATCGGTACGATAGATAGCTGCTTTTGCGTTCGAGCACTGATGGCAGAACGTTCAGGCCGCATGATATTGAACCGCAGATTTCGCAGATGAGCGCAGATGGATCCGATACATCAGAAACTGTCATCTGCGAAAATCTGCGTCATCTGCGGTTCTAATGAAAATCGGTACGATGGATAGCTGCTTTTGCGTTCGAGCACTGATGGCAGAACGTTCAGGCCGCATGATATTGAACCGCAGATTTCACAGATGAGCGCAGATGGATCCGCGACACCAGCAGCCTGCATCTGCGAAAATCTGCGTCATCTGCGGTTCCAAAACGAGATTGAATGGTGGGTGGATCTGTTCTGTTATTTAATCGATGCCGATGTTACGGGCATTGCTGCGTTAGTAGGCAAGTAAAATCATACTGAGAGCGAGGATGATTGGCGGCAAGTGAGGGCTTATTCGATGCAGTACAACCGTGTTCCTGTCCGAATAAGAATTCTCCCATTCGAAGCAACAGCTCCGTAGACAATCGGATCGCGGGCTTCGGTCGACGAGTTGGCGCGCCGTGCTGCAAAGCTCTCCGCCATCGCCTTCATTTCTGCTTGATCCAAACTTCCATCACCGTTGGTATCGATACGAGCAAGCATCGGCTTGAAATCGACAGGGACTTCCTCCGCTCCCAAAACACCATCACCGTTTTTGTCGGCAGCCGCAAGCATCGCCATCATCCCACCACCTGGCGGGCCACCAGGACCACCTCGTCCGCTGCCGACAGGACGCTCACCGCCAGCAGATTCCTTGCCTGAAGATGCCGCCCCTTCACCAGAACCGCGACGATCCGAACGAGTCCCTTCGACATAGGTTTCTGGCTTGGGTGGATTGGCTGGATCCCATAATTCGTTCGTTGCAATCACTTGAAACTCGCTGCCGGATTTCAAGACCAATGTCTTTCCGTCCTTACCGAAGAAGTAGATGCGATCTTGCGAAACGATCGGAGTTCCCCAACACTGAGTTCCGAGCCGCTTGGTGTAATGTGCTTGTCCCGTCTTAACATCTAGGCAATAGAGAATCCCAGCCTTGCTGATGTAATAGGCATTCTCACCACAAACAACGGGACTGGCGTAGTCGCTCGTTACCTTCTCGGCTCGCCACAAAAACTCCGGCTTACCTTCCACGATTTTTTCCAAGTTGATGCAGCAGTTCGATAAGCTTCCGCCATTTTCGTCCGCAAACTCGGGCAGCCTTGCACCTACCAAAAGTTTAGAACCGACGAGCGTGGGGGACGGAACCGAGTTTCCATCCAAACCACCGATCTCCCATAGCTGTTTGCCTGATGCAGCATCGTATCCCATTACCGATCCTGCTGAACTGACAACGACCATCTGATCCGAAGAAGAATTGACCGCCGACGAGTCGACTGTTGAATCAACCACAATAGGGGATGACCAGGACGACGACGATGGTCGATCCGTCTTCCAAATTGTCTCGCCTGTTTTGTCATGGAGCGCAACCAAATACGAAGGACCTTTGTGCTCAATGTTAAGAATCAGTGCATTCGTTGCCTTCGCAGGCGAAACACCCAGCCCGTGCCCGTTCTCAAACTTGCCGTAGTCCGCCGTAAGATTGCGATGCCATAGCTTCTTGCCCTGATGGTCGAGAGCAAAAACGTCGCCGCTTTCCACGAAAACGTAAACAGCATTCTCGTCAACAATCGGTGTTGGA
>CAITIF010000288.1 GCA_903892365.1 uncultured Pirellula sp.
GCCACGAAGTTTTCTTCACCCAGGGCGTCGCATCAAGCTGTATCCGGGCGACCTGTACGCATTTGGTGCCAACCGAGGCGGAATCGATGAACGCTGGTTTTCAAGCACAACCGAAGCGGCCAACGAAGGCCGAGTGTGGCATGAAGGCTTAAGCGTTTGCTTATTCGAAGGAAAGAAGTTCCTTTTGAAGGATGCTGTCAGCGAACAAGGCAATCGATTGGTGGGTGAGCCAACCTACAAGAAGTATTCGCGCTGGCCGGTTTACTCGAAGTTTTTCGACAACATGGGCCCCATCCCGCATCACATGCACCAATCTCAGGAAGATGCCGCACTGGTTGGCCAAGAAGGCAAACCAGAAAGCTACTATTTTCCGCCGCAGTACAACAACGTTGACAATAATTTTTCCTACACTTTCATGGGCTTAGAGCCTGGCACAACCAAACAAGACTTGCGACGTTGTTTGGAGAACTGGAACAAAGGGGATAACGGTATCCTGGATCTGTCCAGAGCTTACCGGCTGAAGCGCGGCACTGGCTGGTTGATTCCGCCCGGCGTTCTTCATGCTCCTGGTTCGCTTTGCACTTATGAACCTCAGTGGGGTAGCGATGTGTTTGGCATGTACCAGTCGATCGTCGAAGGTCGCTATGTACCTTGGTCGCTTCTGGTCAAGGATATGCCACCTGAGAAGCACCAAGATCTGGACTTCATCATTGGCCAATTGGACTGGGAAAAGAACGTTGATACCCATTTCAAGGACAGCAACTACATGGAGCCTATCGTCGACAAGCAAAAGAGCGGCGATGGATTTACCGACAAATGGATTGTTTACGGTTCGATCGATAAAGCGCAATTGTTTAGCGCCAAAGAACTGACCATCGAACCAGGTGCCAAGTGCATATTGAAGGACAACGCCGCTAGCGGCTGGATTACCGTTCAAGGCAAGGGGCGTATCGGCAAACTAGCCTTGCAAACTCCGGCCATGATTCGGTTCGGTCAAAACACCGAGGATGAAGTTTTCATTAGCCACGACGCTTCATCGCGCGGGGTCGAGATCGAAAACACCGGTAGTGAACCATTGGTTGGCCTACGTTACTTTGGTCCCGACGCTCATACGAACATGCCGACCAACGGAGCTTGGAAACTGCAATAGGACCTAAGCGAGTTCGTGTTGCAACTTACGTTTTGCGATCCAACATTAGGGTCGCAAAACCACTGTCAGCAGCAAAGCCCTCGCGTTCAACTAAACCACTCACCCAATAAACAAATTACTGAACCGGAGTTTTTCGTATCGTGAAACAATCACCTAAATTGCATAACGCCATGTGGCCAGGCTTGGTCGGCAAAGGAACAGACCCTGGGCAAGAGCCACCGATTACGCTAGAGCGGATGCTAGAACTGACCGCTGCAGCGTCGGTCAACGGGCAGAAATTTGACGGTATCGATTACTTCCTGTTTTTCCCTCATACGGATCCCAATGCAAGCGATGCAGATCTAAAGCGTATCGCGGACATGATTGCTGGCCATGGTTTTGCCGTTGGTTCATTGGTTGCACCCGTATGGCCAGGCACTATCGGTGATTCTGCCATGGGCGATTCGGCTGCAAGAGAGAAGTTTCTGTCGGCTGTGAAAATGGCCTGCCGGATTGCTAGAGTGTTTGAAGATCATGGCGTTCGCAAGTACGGAGTCATCCGTATTGATAGCGCCGAGTTTGGAATTGAAAAATGGCGGCAGAACAAAACAGCCAATACCGCCGCGATCGTCGAGACCTTCAAGGAAGCCGCGAAGATTGCAAAGGATAATGGACAACGCTTGGCCGCCGAAGGGGAAATCTGTTGGGCGGGCATGCACAGCTGGAAAGATATGCTAGATGTGCTTGAAGGGGTCGGAATGCCTGAAGCTTTAGGCTTCCAAGCTGACTTGGCTCATACGTACCTGTACCTGATGGGTTACAACGCGCCAGAATACGCGTTGCTTCACGATGGGTACACGGAAGCAGAATTTTATGCCGCCTACGAGAAGATGACCGACAAGCTGCGTCCTTGGACGATTGATTTTCACGTTGCCCAAAACGATGGTCATGTCCACGGTGCAGGCTCCCATGATAAGACCGGCAAGCATTGCCCCGCCGATGATCCAAACGGAAAACTGGATATCGTGCGTTGTGCTGGATACTGGCTCAAGGACGCGCAATCGCGTGGCATCCAGCATATCTGCTGGGATGGATGCATGTTCCCCAACGCCACGTTAGAAACACCCAATACCTGGAACCAAATTCTGGACGCGATGATCCGCGTTCGTGATTCCCACGGATGGTAACCCAACCGCATCAAAAACACTCCTAGAAAAGAAAAGAAGAGAGAATGAAAGAACTGCGTATTGGAATGATCGGCTACGGTTTCATGGGAAAAGCCCATAGCAAC
>CAITIF010000289.1 GCA_903892365.1 uncultured Pirellula sp.
AATCTGCGTGTCCCAGCTGAAGCGGTTCAACCAAGCGTAAAATGTCACTGGGGTCCATCTGTCCGTCACCGTCCAATTTGACCACGATATCTGCCCCATGTTCCAATGCAAGTTGGCAGCCGGTGATAAAGGCTTGGCCGACACCTTGATTGATGTCGTGTTTCACCACGACAATTCGAGCATCGTTCGCCCCAGCGGCCAGCGCCGCGCGGTCGCTGCCAAGTTCGCAGCCATCGATGACGCAGTAGATGGCGGACACTTCGGGACCGATACTTGCAAGAACTTTTGGCAAAAACGGAGCCACCTTGTAGCAAGGGATAACCACAGCGATCCGGCTATTCCAAGGTGGGGTGTTCATTCGAAAATGGTTTTCAAGGGTATGGCGTCGCACGAGACTTCTACGTCGAGGGTACTCGACGAATCTGCAGCGAGCAATTTGCGTTTAGAATTCACTTTGTGTTCGATCCAAAGCACAGCTCGCCAAACGGAAAAATCATTACATCCCGAACGATCGATCGTAGTCCTGCCGAGTCGAAATGGTTCAACGATTTCGTTTGCTAAACAATCTGTTTCCCCGAAAAGCGAAACTACCATACACGAGTGGGGAGGCCAGCTTGGCCATGGGAGTACTGTTTTTACGAAAGATGATGGTTGGAATGCTGGTGCCGGAGTCTACAAGCCAAAGGGCTTTTCAAAAGGTATTCGCCACCGTTGCCGCTTCGTTGACGATTGTGCTGTCGTGCATCGTCGTTTATTCCAACACCTTTGCGGTCCCGTTTCTTTTTGACGATTTACCTCGCATCCGGGACGAGATCGCCATTCGTACGGTATGGCCGCCAATCGTTGCGATGCAAAACTCCAACCGACCGTTTGCGCATTACACCTTCGCGATCAACTACGCGGTGCATGGATATGATGTCTGGGGCTATCATGCGGTCAACCTGGTTATTCATTGTCTAGCTGCATTATGTTTGTTTGGGCTGGTTCAAAGATCCATGCGGCGATCGAACGAAAGGATGCAGCAAGTCGCCTTGGTAGGTGGTTT
Source organism: uncultured Pirellula sp. (assembly GCA_903892365.1). GTDB lineage: Bacteria > Planctomycetota > Planctomycetia > Pirellulales > Pirellulaceae > JBKCUI01. Next base: position 1,046 of record CAITIF010000289.1, read on the forward strand.
CACTGTAGCCCTACTATGGGCAGTTCATCCGCTCCAGACGCAAGCGGTGACCTACATCGTCCAACGGCTCGAGTCCCTGATGGGGCTTTCGTATCTAGCGACCCTGTATTTCTTTGTTCGATCACAAGATTCGAAATTCGTACCCTTTTGGCTTGGCTGTTCCGTTTTTGCATGTTTCATTGGAATGGGTTGCAAGGAAGTGATGGCTACAGCCCCTTTGGCAGTCCTTTGGTTCGATCGTGTATTTATCGCATCCAGTTGGCGCGAGGTGTTCTCGAAACGCAAGTTTTACTATTTGCTGTTGCTGTCTTCTTGGGGCGTTTTGGCTTGGTCCATGCTGCATTACCAAGTTGACTACCGCGGGGGTGGTTTGCTTCATGTTCCCGGGCTGACGCCTTGGACGTACCTGCTGAGCCAATCGGGTGTGCTTGTGCATTATCTGTCCCTAGCCGTTTGGCCCAGCGGTCAATGTGTCTATCCGAGCTGGCCAATCGCTCAATCGATTTCAGATGTTTGGCCAAGCTTGCTGTTGTGTCTAGGAATATTCGCAGCAACCGTTTATTGCATGTTCAGGTATCCTAAGCTCGGGTTTCTTGGTGGGATCTTCTTTCTAATTCTGGCTCCAACGTCCAGCGTCATTCCGATCAAGGACTTGGCTTTTGAGCATCGAATGTACTTGCCACTTGCAAGCGTCGTCACCTTGGTGCTCATCACTCTACTGATGTCGATTCAGCGGTTCAGTTGTCTTCGGGGAAGCTGGAAGTTTGTGACTACTTATACTGCTATGTGTGCAACGATCGCCCTTCTGCTTGGAACAGCAACCTACCAACGGAATAGCGTTTTTCAATCTGAATTATCGCTATGGCAAGATACCATTGCCAAAGCACCCAATAATCTGACCGTGATGACGGGACTGGCAACTCTTTTTGCTAAAGAGGGAAACAACGAACAGGCCAAGATCCATTTCGAACGCGCGCTGCAAATCGCTCCTGATGACCCCAAGACAAATGCAAACTATGCCGGCTTTCTGATCGCACAAAACCAACTGGAGTTGGCTGGCGAATGTCTGGAAAAAGCGTTTCAGAGCGATCCGAATAATCTTGATGCGATCACGAACATGGCGCATCTTCAGAATCGGCTCGGGAATTCTCAGGAAGCGATCAAGTATTACGAGGTGGCCATCCTGGGGACGCCTCAGGACGAGGAATTGCAGAGCAGTCTGGTCGCAATGCATCTTGGGGCTGGGGATGTTAGGAAAGCGATTGCGATCAGCAAATCCAATCTTGAGCAGCGACCCGTTTCTGCCAAGGCGCATCTGGACTACGCAACCGCTCTCTTGGCCGCCGGGCGAAATTCCGATGCGATCGCTTACTGCGAAAAAGCGATCGCCCTGGATAACCAGCTCGCAGCCGCTCATGCTACTTTGGCGATGCTAGAGCCGAATTTGGAGCAAGCCGTCGCAAGGATGGAGGAGGCGATCGAACTGCAGCCCGGTTCGCCTGAGTTCAACTTGGCCATGGGTAATCTGCTATTGGCAAGCGAGCCCGCTAAAGCCGCAGGTTATTTCGAAACGGCCCTTCAATCAGACCCGGACAATATTGAAGTCCTACTCAAGATCGGATCGGCTTGGGAGGCGTGTGGCTTACCGGAAAAGGGGGTGCCATTCTTGGAGAGGGTGACCGTGTTGTTGCCAGATTGGACGGAAGCCAAGCAGATGTTGGAATCGCTTCGACGCAGAATTGCGAAGCCCGATTGACGATCGAAAGATTTGAACGCGGTTTCTATTTGCGGTGCGCAAACTTCAGCGATCGAGCTTTCACGGCACGGAAGGCTCGCAGCAAGTCATTCGCATCGCGATAGCGTCGGCTGGGACGCATTTCGAGTGATCTTCGGATCACCGCGATGAGGTCAGGATGTGCTTTGCGTCGAAGGGTAGCATAGCCGGTTGGAGGCCAGTCAAAAGGCCATTCAGGCAAGTGTCCTGTCAGGATCTTGTACGCGATGAGACCGATGGAGAAGACGTCGGACCGAGCGCTAGGTCGGCCCATCGCTTGTTCTGGAGCCATGTATCCGACGGTTCCCGACCCCGAGGCGATCATCGTTTTGACGATTGTGCGCTGTGCAACTTTAGCGATGCCAAAATCCATCAATTGCAGTCGCCCATCCGGCAGCAAAATCATGTTCTCGGGTTTGATATCGCAGTGAATGATTCGATTGCGATGCGCGTAGGCCACGCCATCAATCATTTGATCGATGTATTGCAGAGCTGTGTCGAACGCGATTCGGTTCCGCAATCGATCCGCCAAGGTCTTCTCCCCCAACTTGCAGGTGATCACGAAACGACCATCGATGAAGCTAGCGTCCTTCAATGGAAGGATGTTGGGATGATCGAGTTTGGCGACCAAGCGAGCTTCCCGTTGAAACGTGTCCAGCATGCTCGCGGTGACGTTGTACTGGTGAGGCATTTTCAGCGCGACACGAACACCTTCGATGGTGTCGAGGGCTTGGTAGACAAACGCAAATCCGCCTTGAGCGATTCGGCGTTCGATTCGGTACTTACCGAGCCGTTGACGCACACGCAAACTGGAATCGCTTCGTGTTTTCGCCATTGCACTAAAACTCTGTGCGATCATTTAGATGAAGTTACCGGATACGAGAAGTGTTTAGCAAGGAAGCGTTTCGGCGACTGTCTAACTGAACGCTCAAAGCAAACCACCCGAGCGTATTCTATTCCTTGCCGCCATGGTTTGCGCATGACTTCATCGGAAAAAACGAAAGACTTATCGGCAAGTTGGCTGAACGGGGCGTGCATGAAAATGCAGAATCCAACGATTTTTTCGATTATTCGAACGGAATTGATTCGTGTGAAAATGGGTTATTCGTGACGACTTTTCCGATAAAATGGGATTTTCGCTTAAGTGAAGT
>CAITIF010000290.1 GCA_903892365.1 uncultured Pirellula sp.
ACAACCTTGGCCCGCTTCCAAAACTTCTCGGACTTCATCCAGTCCCGACGTGGCCTTTCAAGCCGCATTGGATTCTGGGAATAGGCTAATTCTTGTTCCAAAATGTCAGATACCATCGAGGCCGATTCGAACCGACTTCCTAGCTCTTTCGCTAACAATCGATGAATCATGGAAACCAACCAAACGGGAACCTCCGGCCGAATCTCCCTAATCGGGCGCTCTGCGTCATGAACAATACGCTGCATGGCTGCATAGGGCGAATCCGCACGAAATGGTGGATGACCAACGCACAATGTGTATAAAACGCACCCAAGCGAGAACAGGTCTGCTCTGCCATCACACGCTTCACCACGCACTTGCTCTGGTGCCATGAACTGAGGCGTGCCCGCAATCAAACCACTGTGAGTCATGCTGGCATCATCGGAAACGCGAACTAATCCAAAGTCCGCAACACGAATTCGATCAATACCGCGATCAATCAGAATATTCCCAGGCTTGATGTCGCGATGAACAAGATCGCAATTATGGGCAGCACTGAGCGCTTGAGCGATTTGCAATCCTATCCGAACAATGGACAGCGTCTCCAAAGGCCCCGACTTGCGAAGTCGAGCTTCCAACGTCCCGCCCGACACATACTCCATCGCTAAGTAAGGAAGGCCACGATGCTCGTCAACAGCGTAAATTGGAACGACATTCGGATGGGTGATAGCCGCCATGGCTCGCGACTCCAGTGAAAACCGCTGCCTTGCGGAACCGATGTTAGCCAGTTCCGGCTTAAGAACCTTGATCGCAACCATCCTCCCTAACGACGGGTCGATTGCTTTGTAAACGGTCCCCATACCACCTCGACCGATCACGGCACGCACTTCGAACGGACCCAACCGCCCCATAGAAGCAGGGTCGTCCGTCGGGGACAAAATGGCTAGTTCTGCCGCGGCTATCGCATCGCTGGCGAAAGAACCGACCCTTGATTCGCTAGGTGAAAGCCCCTCTTGCGTTCCAACCGTTTCGCTCCAAAGCGGGACCTCGGATGAACTCACTAACTGATCGCGAACCCAAATTTCGAGGACTTCTCCACCTGCCTCGAGATCCAACTGAGCTCTACAACAGGCGCAGGTTTCAAGATGATATTCGAATTGTTGCCAATCTGATTCTGAGAGACTGTCGCTCAAGAACCGACGTGGCAAATCAAGATTGCATTCGATCATTTCGTTCCCTCCCTAAGGCTGGGGGCTTGATTTTGATCAACTCTCTTCGCTGGAGCATCATGAAGGTCGCTCAGCTGAACAACTTGTTTGATGCGAGCCAAAACCCGAGACTTGGCTGAATAGACGGTTCCTAACCTCATACCAAGTTGGTCCGCCACACTCTGCGCGGCCTGGCCATCCACTGCGGTTAACCAAAATGCACGCCACAGGCTCGGATTGGTTTCCCTCTCGACCATGGCAACCGCACTATAGAAAGCCCAGCTTTTTTCGTCTTTGTCGGAGCCTTTCTCCGTTTCTTTGGCGACGAGGTCAGTACCTTGAACGTCCTCGAAATTACCGCGATCTCGAAAGCGAATC
>CAITIF010000291.1 GCA_903892365.1 uncultured Pirellula sp.
AGATGATACGACAAGGCCTTCGGGTTGGGGTTGTCGACCTGACCAATGGTGAGCCCACTCCTTTTGGAAGCCCTGAAATCCGAGCTCAAGAGACGTTGCTTGCATCCAAACATCTTGGTCTTGAATGGCGGTTCAATTTGGGATTCAAGAACCGATTTCTCGAGGCTAGTCTGGAGAACCGTCATCGGTTAGCGGGGCTGTTTCGCCTGGCTCGTCCCAAGTGGATCTTCGCGCCCTACTGGTCGGACGCTCACCCCGATCACGTTGCAGCCACAGAGCTAGTCGAAGCGGCTCGGTTTTGGAGCAAGCTGACGAAAAGCGACATCCCGGGCAACCCGTTTCATCCGGAGCGAATTTACTACTACTATTGCATCCACCTGAAATTGGTTCCTCAGCCGGCCTTTGTTCTCGACATTTCTGCCGAATGGGCCACCAAAGCGGCATCCATCGAAGCCTATCAAAGCCAATTCGTAACCGGCAGATCGCTTCCGCCGGAGGGCTTTATCGAGCGATATCGCGAGGAAGCTGGATTTTGGGGAAAGACAATTGGGGTGCGATATGGCGAACCTTTTGCATCCAAAGAGCCGATCGGGATGCAGGATCTTCAGTCCCTGATTTAAGACGCCGCGCCAATCCCGCTGACATTGGCTTAACTCCAAGCAGGCTGGTATACTGGAAGGACGTCCACCCACCCGCCATATCACGTAGCTCAGACGGTTTTCTGCCGATGGCTGCGCCCACCTTCGATTGCGAATATGCGAAATCACTTTCGTTTCCCCGCGCGTTTTCAGTACGCTTCCGTAGGCCCCATTGACTCGATTGGCTTTCTTTGGAAGGTAGTTTTTTCGTGGATCTGGATTTGTCCAATTCTTTTGGGCTCGGTCGTCTTGGCCATGGAAACAGCCGACGAGCAACCTTCGCCCAAGTTGGACCAAGCCAAGGTCGACTTTTTTGAAACGAACATTCGACCATTGCTAATTGAGCACTGCTACGAATGCCACTCCTCGAGCAAGGGCGACAATAGTGGCGAATTGCGTCTCGATACGGCCAGCGGCCTACTCAAGGGCGGGACTCGCGGCGCCGCCATCTCCAAGGATTCTCCTGCGGAAAGTTTGCTTCTCAAAGTCGTTTTGTACGATAATCCGGATATGCAGATGCCTCCAGCTGGCAAATTGCCTCAAGAAAAAATCGACGCCATTCGATCGTGGCTCGAACAAGGAGCGGTGGACCCTCGAGTTGATTCTGCACCAGCAGTTGACGCCAAAAGCATTCGAGAGCAGGCTGTTGCTTCGCATTGGTCCTTTCAGCCTTTGCCCGCCCCGTTGCCTGTGCCAAATCCCCCCAACGAAACCAATCCTGTCGAAAGCAATCGCAACGTAACGACCAACACGATCGACCGGATCTTGAATGAAAAGCTTGCCTCAGCATCGGTCACTGCGAACAACCCGGCTTCACAACGGGAGCTTATCCGTCGATTGTATTACGATCTTCTTGGGCTGATGCCTACCTGGGAACAGTACCAGTCACTGGAGCATCATTCGACAGATCAATATGAATCCATGGTAGATCAGACATTGGCGTCTCCTCACTTCGGTGAACGCTTTGCCCGCCACTGGATGGATGTATCGCGGTATGCCGACAACAAGGGATACACCTTTCAGGAGGACCGCGAGTATGCTCATGCTTGGCGTTATCGCGAATGGCTGATCGACTCCTTCAACAAAGACTTGCCGTTCGACCAGTTTGCGATGTACCAGCTTGCAGCAGATCGGATGGATCCAGGACCGGAGAACCGCAACTTCCATGCGATGGGTTTTTTAACACTGGGCCGAAGGTTCCTGAATAGCGAGAACGATATTGCGGATGACCGGATCGACGTCGCGACCCGCGGGCTTTTAGGGCTGTCTGTTACATGCGCTCGCTGTCACGATCACAAGTTTGACGCAATTGGAATGGACGACTACTACTCGCTTCATGCAGCCATGGTCAGCAGTATCGAGCCCAAAGAAGAGCCTGGAGTGCTCTTGATGAAAGATGCAGATTCGATACGCCCAGCGGTCATATTTCAGCGTGGAAACGCAGGCTCGCCCGGAGCCACGGTGGAAAAGAAGTTTGTGAAGTTTCTTACTTCCGTGACTCGGCCCATGGTGACCGGAAGCGGCCGACTGGAAGTGGCTCAAGCGATCGCGAATCGAGATAATCCGCTTACGGCTCGCGTCTACGTGAATCGGATTTGGGGTTGGATTATGGGAGCCCCCTTGGTGGATACGCCAAGCGATTTTGGGTTGCGTTGTCCCAAACCTGTTCAAGCGGAACTATTGGATAGCATGGCTGCGGAATTTATTGCGGATGGATGGAGCACCAAGCGCTTGATCAAACGCATTTTGATGTCCCAAGCTTATCGAAGATCCAGCGCGTGGAGCCAAGCCGCTTTTGAAAAAGACCCTGAGAACTTGCTTTGGTGGCGTGCCGTTCGAAAGCGTATGGATTTGGAATCCCTTCGAGATTCTGTCCTTGTTGCAACCAACCAGCTAGACCCAACTATTGGTGGCGCCAGCATTCGAATGCTGGATGCTCCGTTCAGCAATCGCAGAACGCTGTACGCTTACATTGATAGGCAAAATTTGCCCGGAGTGTTTCGCTCGTTTGATTTTGCGTCTCCTGATACGCATGTTCCTATTCGTTTGTCCACCACGGTCCCTCAGCAAGGACTGTTCATGATGAACAGCCCCATGATGGATCAGCTTGCGGTGGCGATGTCCACAAAGCTTCTGGAGCAAGCCAAAGGAACCGAAACCAAGGATGCAGAGCAAGCTCAGGTTGTGCAAACAGATCTGATCAAGAAAATGTTCCAATCGATCTTGTTGAGACAACCAACTGACATTCAGCTGGATCGTTGCCGGACTTATTTGCTGCAAGGCCAAGCGAATCAAGAAGCGAACCCGCTGAACCTTGCTTGGCAGGATCTCGCAAAGTCACTTCTGTGCACCAATGAGTTCTGTTTTGTCGACTGATTATTTAGGTGTCATGCAAAGCAGTTACACTCAACTGCTAAGAACGGCTGCAAGCTTCATGAACCGTTGAGCGACAACTGTTCTACCTTGCAAATCTAACGAGTTAACATTGCCTCACGTTCGAGCTTTACCGCCTTTAGCTCAACATTCGCACTCTCTATTTCGTCCTCGAGAGAAGATAGCTTTTTGACGTAACGCGTATGAAGATC
>CAITIF010000292.1 GCA_903892365.1 uncultured Pirellula sp.
ATTTGCTTTTGCGGTAACGGGTGACACGCAGGGAAATCCTAAAGTAAATGGTAAACTCGCCGAATTGATTTGGGCGTTGCGTCCTAATTTCATGGTCATCCCTGGCGATCTTGTCGACGATGGGCCCATCAAAAACCAATGGGTGAACGAATTTTTCGCTTCGATGAATCCGTTGTTCAGCAGAGTCTGTTTCTACCCTGTTTTGGGCAATCACGAACGGAATGCCGATCACTACTACCGTTACATGGACTTACCACCCCCTGAATACTATTACTCTTTTCAGTATGGTAATGCCATGTTCTTCATGCTGGATTCCAACAAGAAGGTGGATCCAGAAAGCGAACAATACCAATGGCTCGAGAAGCAACTACAAGAACTCGAGAAAAAAGAACAAGCGGGCGAGTCGGATATTGTTTGGAAGTTTGTAAGCTACCACCATCCTTCGTACTCTTCGGATGAAGATGATTACGGCAACCTTTGGAAGGGAAAGAGCACTTGGGGAGACATGCGAATTCGCCCACTGACAAAACTGTTCGATCGCTACCGGATGGATGTGGTTTGGAACGGGCATATCCACTCCTACGAACGGACTTGGCCCATACGCGATGGCGTTACGACGGAAGAGAATGGGACTGTTTATGTTGTGGCTGGTGGCGGCGGCGGCGGACTCGAACAAGCGGGTCCTATTCGTCCTCCGTTTCAAAATAACGTAAAGCGAGGTCATCACTTCGTATTTGTTGCAATTAATGGGAAGACACTTGAACTGAAGAGTTACGACCTTGAAGGTAGACTCTTTGATACAGTTGTTATCAAAAAATCCCAACACAAACCTTAACCAAAACGAAATTGGCTATCCCATGTCCAGAAGTTTCGGCTTAGTGCTTTCGTTGTGCTTTTCGGGCTTTGTCTTTTCGCAAGATCCTTATTTTCAAGCTCCTGCAGGGAGCGAGCCCGCCAAGGTAGTACCAGGTGGCAAAACGATTTTGCCAAATGGCCGTTTTTTGACTCCGGCAGGGAATCGTCTCTACACGGGAGAAGATTTGTGGAACGCGGTTCCAAGCCCAGATGGAAAGTGGGTTGTTGGTCTATGCGATTCTGGAATCGTGGTTTGCTCTACAAAGCAACTGGATGTAAAGGGGAATTCACTTCGAATCGCATGGCATCGAGCTGCCTTTTGCGGAGTGTTCACACCTGATAGCTCTCGATTCATCGTATCAAGTGGAGACTTAGGCCATGGAATCCAAATATTTGAAACGAAAGACTGGAATCGTCCAAGCTCGGAAGAATCAGGAAGGATGCAGCTTGTTGATCAAGCGCCGGTTGTTGCGATCACTGCTGATAAAGAGGCATACATCAATGACATTGCTTTGTCGCCCGACGGCCGACTCGTTTATGGAGCCGATGTTGCGAGACAACGGATTGTTGTTTTTGATATCGAAGCAGAGAGTGTGCTCGCGGATGTCCCGGCTGGGCGAGAACCCTTTTCGCTGGTCCTGTCGGAAGATGGAAAGAGTCTTTTTGTTGCTAACATCGGTGTTTTTGATTATTCCATCATTCCGACTGGAGATGGCGACAAACGGGGGATAGCTATACCTGCCTTTGGCTTTCCATCCAAGGAGTCCGAGGAAGGTGTAAACCATGAAGGAAGGTTGATACCGGGCCTCGGGGATCCGCTTGTGACCGACGCACATTCCGTTTGGAAGTTCGATGTGACGAACCCAAAACAGCCTGCGGTAACCTCCAAGGTCAAAACGGGAATTCTGATTCATGCACCTGCCGATAGTGGAAAAGCGGTGGGTGGGAGTTCGCCCAACGGCTTGCTTCTTTCCGGTGAAAAGTTGTATGTCACCAATGCCAACAACGACACCGTGCAACTTTTTGATTCCACAACCATGGAACTCAAGAAGACGATCAAGCTTGCGCCAGAACCGATGTTGCAATCGCTCCGTGGTGTGATTCCAAGCGGAATGGATCTGAGCAGCGACGGAAGCAATCTTTATGTATGCGCATCGGGGCTCAATGCGGTTGCTGTCATCGATACGAAAACCAACGAGATTTCGAATTGGATCCCGACGGGATGGTTTCCAACCTCCTGCAAGCTATCACCAGATGACGGCACCCTTTACATTGCTACTCAGAAAGGTTTAGGCCACGGACCCCGTGGTCCAAAACATCTACGTTCTGAAACGGATGAGCGATTTGGTCTCAGTAATATGCCCGGCATGATTTGCGCTGTGGAACTCAAGAGTGTTGAACCTGGATTGAAAACGGTGCTAAGGAATAACGGTATGGTGGCGTCGCCCATCGAATCTCCTAAACTGCCCAAAGAGATCGAGTACGTTGTGTTTATTACTAAAGAAAATCATACGTTTGATGGAATCTTTGGCGGGCTTCCAGGCTCGACTAGTGAGCCAGAGTATGCTGAATTCGGAGTCAACGGATGGATCAAGGAAAAGGGCAAGCAAGAACGATTGCCGATTATGCCAAACCATGTTCGCCTGGCAGAACAGTTCAGTATCTCGGATAACTTCTACATGGAGCC
>CAITIF010000293.1 GCA_903892365.1 uncultured Pirellula sp.
AAGTATTGAAGCGATTGAGCAAGGGAAGAATGCCTATTCCATGACACAAGGGATCGCTCCTTTGCGAGAGCGCATCCAAGCCGAAATCGATCGTCGATATCAACATCCCGACCGGCAGGTATACATCAGTTCAGGAACCAGTGGTGGTTTGGTTCTGTCGATGTTAGCCATGGTGAACCCTGGGGACGAAGTGATCGTCTTTGATCCTTATTTTGTGATGTATGTTCCATTGATTCAGCTGGTAGGAGGGGTTCCGATCCTGATCGATACTTATCCTGACTTTCGAATTGATCTTGAAAAGGTGCGCAGCGCGATCACTAGCAGAACCAAGCTGGTCTTGTTTAATAGTCCCGGCAATCCTACTGGCGTTACGGCCAATCTTCACGAGATTGAGGGCTTAGCTCGACTATGCCAAGAGAAGGGGGTCGCACTTATATCTGATGAAATCTACAGCGGATTTCATTTCGATGGAGCGATGCGTTCCCCTGCTGAATTCAATCCCGACACGATTGTCATCGATGGTTTTTCCAAAAGCCATGCGATGACTGGTTGGCGACTGGGCTACGTGCACGGGCCCAAAGAAATCATTCAAACGATGATCAAGCTGCAACAGTATTCGTTTGTCTGTGCCCCGACGCCACTGCAATGGGGGGCTATGGCAGCCTTGGATTATGACATGACCCAGCACTACAGCGATTACGCTAAAAAGCGGGACCGGATTGTGGCTGGATTGCGGGGGTATTATGAATTCACCGAACCAGGAGGGGCCTTTTACATTTTCCCAAAAGTGCCGTCAGGCACAGGAACAGAGTTTGTACAACGCGCCATCGAAAACGAGCTGTTGATCATTCCCGGCAAGATCTTTTCGGCACGCGACACTCACTTTCGCGTCTCCTTTGCAGCCTCGGACGCCACCCTAGATCGCGGCATTGAAGTATTGCGAAAGCTCGCTACTTAGTTTCTCGTAGTTTTTTAAGCCAGTGATGTAAATCTGCTGGCCAAGGCATTTTGAAGGAAAGCGGTTCATCGGAAATCGGATGTTTCAATTCCAGAGTCGCTGAATGCAAAGCTTGCCTTGGGGCTTGGCTGTTGTCCTCCACCTTAATCCCATCGAGAGTTCTGTTGTAGATCGCGTCTCCACAGAGCATATGACCCAATTCCGATAGGTGAATTCGAATCTGGTGGGTTCGGCCTGTTTCGAGTGTGCATTCGATCATGGAATAAGCCCCAATCCGCTCGATAGGCTTCATATGGGTTATTGCACGTTGAGCCGTGGGGTCGTCTTTTCTGTCAGCAGGTTGCGATCCACGGCGTCCATCACCTCGGTCGCGCACGAGGATGTTATCAAAGGTTTGCGCGGCGGGGTGCCCATGCACAACTGCATGATACTTCCGCACCACCTCGTGGTTTCGAAAACGGACTCCTAGTTCTTTGGCGATGGAAGGGGTTCTTGCAAAAAGCATTAAGCCGCTTGTATCCCGATCCAGACGGTGAACAGCGAACACCTCGAATTTCTTGAGTCGAAAGTTCCGTTGGCGCTGGGCATCTTGAGCTGATAAACGGCCCTTGGTCTTTTTGTTCACTCCCTTGGGCCCCAGTTGCATTTCACGTTCTGCGAGCTTCGACTTGGAGTAAAAGTGCTTCTCGAGCGCTTCCGGCAGCAGTTCTTCCAGGGTGGGCTGAAGCTGCTTTCGTTTCTTGGGAAGATTGCGTTCTTCGAAATGGCGGGTCGAAGTAACGCCGGGCGGTTTTTCAACGACGACAAAGAAATCGTCAACATACGCAAACTTCACTGCTGTAGGTTGAACAGGCTTTGGTAGGGATTCGTTCCAAAGCTTGATAACATCCTTTTGAGTGACTTTGCGAGCTTGATCGAGGCAAAGATTCCCATTGACCTGCACTCGTCGCTTTAGAATAGCTTCGCGCGTTTGCCCCCAGGACCATTGAGCCATGCGGTTCTTGATCACCGCTCCCAACGTTTGTCCGTTATCATCTTCTGAGAGATGAAAAAGCAGGAAGGGAGCAGAGGGTACTTTGGTCATAGATTGTACTGCTGGCTATTGCCAGACACGATCTTCGTTTGTCCAAGTGGAAGCGGCGTCCATTCCGGCAGCAACGGAATCGTTCACTTTGGTAACGCTCGCTGTTTGCCAGGAATCAACCAGAACTCCACCGCTGGCGGTAACAACCCAACCTTGAACGGTTTGAATGAAACTGCACTGAGGATCAAGCGACTTTGCGACATCGCATTTTGGAAGTTCGATTCGCGAGCTGTCACCGACAATTGCTGCCAAGTCGCAATTTGCTAGCGATTGTAGATCTTGCGATTCGATAATCGCTGCAACCAAGCAAAGATCCATCACATTGCGAAGCTCACCGAAGACAGGGTCGGCAACGGCCAATTCATCCATCTTCTTGGTGAAAGTTCCAGCCCAACGTTTGGCTTGCTTGTCTGCTTTGCCAGTTTGTTTGTAGGTGCCGTCCGCAGCGATTTGCTCTTGTTCTGTCAGTGTCTTGATTCCAGGGCCACTGATTTTCCAAGCTTTGCGATCAGCACTGTGTTCGATCGCCGAGTAATCACAAGCCATCCACCAGCGAGATTGCAATTGAGAAACAGCCGACTGATTACTGATCATTTCGATGTAGCTTGGCAGGCCCTTCACAGGAGCTTTGGCTAGGTTCATTCCGTAAAGCTTCATTCGGTAGTCCGCAGCCAAGATAACGCGAGCCATGTGGCTGTCGGCAGCGAGTCCTTCCAGTTTGATCTGTTGAGGACCGAATGCCTCTTTCATTGCAGGTTCCAGGGACTTTGGATTGACGTTCGAATTCAAGCGAGCTTGCTTTAGCAGTCGCTCTAGGTTCAGCACGCCTTGCTCGGTAGGTTCGATCGACACCGAGATACCGGTGGTTCGAGCGTTGTGTACCGTCTTCAAAGCACATAGCAAGTCTTCGAGATAAACAACTGGGCGGCCGCTCTTGACTCCGACAACAGAACCGTTCAGGCCGGTAGTCCAAGGCTCCGAGGGGCCAGCGAGGACGATATCGTTTCGTTCTGGGTAAACAAACACATTTTCAATTCGAGTTAAACCGCCGAGAAACAAGGCCTCTTCCGGTAGCTTTTCGTTGTTCTCGATACTGGCTAGGACCAGCTTTTGGAGATTTTTGAGAGAAATAAGTCGGCGTTGGGCAGGTTGCTTCAAATCCCCTTCCGCACCGATTAAATTGGCTCGCATGGTGGCCAGAGCATCTTGTTGCTCTTCGGCCGAAACTGTTTTTAGAACGCCTTCGGGGGAAATGCTGACACCGCCGACGACTCGCTGGACTCCAAATCCGCCAAGTTGAGCGTAAGCATTGGACTCAAGAAGCCCCAGGCTGGATCCGGCAGCCGCGACCAGGGCGATCGAAAGTTTTAGTCTGGAAATGCA
>CAITIF010000294.1 GCA_903892365.1 uncultured Pirellula sp.
AAGCATAGTCGACCGTCGGATCGATCTCGATGATGTGGGACATAGTGGTTGATCAACAAAAGCAGGTAGTGTTTTTGTAGGAGTAGTTCCATTGTAGCGGTCTCGGACTCGACTGTTTTGAGCCGCCTTGCTGATGCATGGTTTTCGCCCCATTTTTTGCATTTTGGCCGAATTGTAGAATGTCCTGGAAGGGTGGTCGAAGTGCGAATAGTGAAGTTCAAGGTTCGGAGGTAAGAAAGTGACATAAGCTCCTAACAACTTATTGACTTCCTCCGAGGTAAACTCCTCGTTTCCCAACAAAATTTTTTACCAGATTTCTGGATCGTATCCCACGTCATTTTCGTCAAAGCTGTCATTCTCATTTCCAGTAGGGCGACAGTTCACGTTCAGACGAAAACACTGATTTACAATGAAGCTGAGGTAGTTCAGCATGGATGCCTTGGTTTGTATCGAACTGTTAAAATTCACACAGGTCGGTGTTGCGTCCCTGATCCCAACTGCTAAAATTTACGCAGTTCAGGATGGAATAAGCATTGTAAAGGCAAAAAATGGAACAAGAACTAAGCAAGCGCGAGCGGCAGTTACTAGACGTTATTTATACTTTTGGTGAGGCCTCTGCCACACAAGTGCGTGAATCGCTTGCGGATGATTTGGCGGATCCGACAGTACGAACTATTCTCAATATCCTCGAAGGTAAGGGGCTAGTGAGTAGGCGGTTGATTGGAAAGAAGTATGTCTATCGGCCCGTAAAGCCCAAAGTCGGAGCGGGTAAACTCGCTTTAAAGCGAGTCCTAGATGTTTTCTTTGGTGGGGCTGTCGAAGATGCAATTGCGGCTCACCTTACCGACCCCAAGACGGTGCTTTCAAAAAACCAAGTCGCGAAGTTGCGAAAGCTGATCAACGAAGCTCGAAAGGAAGGGGAATGATGAATTCCATCGCGAACGCTTTCTATTGGGCCATTCTAAATTGGACCGGAAATTGGCTGGTCGTCGATTTTTTTCGAGTACTGACAGTTGTATTGGTCGGGCAAATGATCGCATGTTTCAGTGGTCATGCGCCTGCCTTTCGTCATTGCGTTTGGAGGGTCGTGTTTGTCGCAATATTGGTGATCGTTCCCGCAAGGTTTATCCTTCCGCCTCTTGGTTTCGAATTGAAGGCAGCTATCGAATCGACGTCTCGTTCGACCAGGAATTTCTTGAACAGCGACTTGACCGCTCGTGCCGATCGAACAATTTCCTCCGCGATGTTCGATGCAAGCACGAGGCAGGACAAGAGCGGTGTCGAATCGGTGGATCAGAATTCCGTTCAGTACGCGGCCTCACTTCAAGGCTCGCAGGATTCGATCAATGTCGCTGGAAAGGAGCGTTTCCAAAGGGCTTTAGACTGGTCAGGAGAGGCGTCCAATAACCTAATTATTTTTTTGCCTGTGATGGTTCTCTTGGTTTCGGTCTGGTTATTAATGAAGTGGATCTCGGGATTTCTTTGGCTATCCATCGTGTCGAAAAGTGCATACGCTCTTGATCCTGAATTGCAAGCTCTCGTACGCAACATTTCAGGACGCCTTGGAATTCGAAGTGGCGTATCCGTACGCCTTTCCAGGCACGTGGGCGTGCCACTTGCTTGGGGGTGTTTTCGCCCTGAAGTGCTCCTTCCAATTGACTTCGCAGGCTGGAGTGATGAATGCCAAGAGTCTGTACTTGCACATGAGCTTTCGCATGTTGCCCGCAACGACTCGCGATGGGATGCGCTTTCCTACTTCGCATTGGTGTTGTTTTGGTTCAATCCAGCAGTTCACTTCGCTAGGCGACAATGGATTCGATCCAGGGAGGAATCGACGGATTGGGCTGCGATCCAGTCTGGATGCGATGCTCAATCCTACGCGAGCCATTTGTTGGAGGTCGTATCCGCTTACTCGTCGAGAACACGATCAGTTGCTACGGTTTCCATGTCCCGATACTCGGGTCTCGAACGACGAATCCAATTGATCATGTCGCACGACCGACTTAAAGGACCGGTTCGTCGCTACTGGATTGGGGTAATCACAGTTTTGACCGTTGCGATCGCCACTGTTCAGGTCAGTAGCCAAGTTCCTCGCGATGTCACCGTTGTTGAAGAGGAAACTGACGGAGTGATCATAGAAGTTATCAATCCACCCCTTCCGTATGCTCGATTCAGTGAAGCCATTCAAAATCGCCCAATTCTTCGAAAGCATTTGCAAGGTATCAAAAGATCGTTCCGAGGAAGCGTGTACTACCAAGGAAATCCCGTCCAAGACGCAACCGTGGTTTTGCGAGATTTGAAACGAGGCGCGATGAACAGTGGGGACCAGGCACTCGTTGTCGATCTTATCGAAAGAACCAAGACCGACGTAGGAGGCAACTTTGTCTTTCGTGAAATCAAGTGCCCTCCGCTTGGAATCAACCAATCGGATCAGGCTGAATGGGTCGTTGTCGCCTCTCTTCCCGATGGCAAAATGGGCTGGGCAAACATTTCGGGCCGCGAAACCTGGGCAGAAATCACGGACCCATTGAAGATTTCCTTGCTTGAAACGGCGGCACTTTCAGGGCGATATGTCTCACCAGACGGTGAGCCCATTGCACGAGCGGAAGTTCGCCTACTGGGCATGGTGGAAAGCTCTATTGATAAGCCCGAATTCCATCCCCAAGCAAACTTGATGGACAACAAGATTATGAATCTCGCCAATGGAAGCCTTTGCTTGGCGACCTTCACCGATGAAATGGGCCGATTTCACTTTCCTGAATTTATGCAAGGTTTTGAAGCAACTCTTGCGTTCGAACACCCCGATTGGCCACCTGTCGTGCATCAATCCGCTGGGCAAGAACAAGTTCTCGTCGCCACCCCTGGCTTGACTGTTAGTGGCACGGTTAAGACCGAAGATGGTGTTCCAATTGAAAACGCAGTTGTAACTGAGTTGTGGCCGATTCGATCAACCCGTACCGACTCCAGCGGCAAATACCAATTTCGTATTCGAAGTGACTACTTTAATTCACTTCCAACGGATACGATCGGCGGATCCAAAAGCTTACGCCTTCAAATCGGCTTGCATCCAAAGTTCGAATCCATCGAAATCCTTATCGG
>CAITIF010000295.1 GCA_903892365.1 uncultured Pirellula sp.
CAGCAGTGTAACTTTTGTTCAACGCATTTCCGATGCGATCGGTCGGGACTTGGACATTTCCGACATGCTTCATGCTGCTGCCGATATGTTTGTGCCCAACCCACATATCCTTCCCGTTTTAGAACGCGTTAACCAGCTCGGCATTCCGATGGGGCTTTTGTCCAATACTTGCGAGGCCCATTGGAATTGGATTAAGGAGCTAGCCTATCCGCAGGTGATGGGGTGGTTCAGTCCGATCATTCTTTCCTACGAAGTCCAGTGCATGAAGCCCGATTCGCATATCTATGCGGAAGCGCAGCGGCTGTGCGGAACCAGTCCCAGCAAGATTTTTTTTACCGATGACCGTGCGGACAATGTTGCGGCAGCAGTCGCAGCGGGATGGCAAGCCGAAGTGTTTGTCAACGCGGACCGTTTGATGAAAACCATCGATAGTTGGTCTGAAGCATGAATGCACGCATCGTAAGTTGGATTGCCATTTTGGTATTGCTTGCGACCTGCTCGGCCGGCCTTTCGATCCAGCAGGAAGCTGAGACAGCACGTAAACTGGACACAAAGCACTTGTCGAATGCAATTCAGGTGCAGCCCGAGATTATTTCGGGCGCATTGCCTGAACAAGAAGCTAGTTTTGCGGAACTGCAAGCGCTAGGGGTGAAGACCATCCTGAGCGTGGACGGAATGCGGCCAGACGTTCCGATGGCAAAAAAGTTTGGGATGCGGTACGTGCATTTACCCAATGGATACGATGGGATCCCACCAGACCGAGTCCTGGAGTTGGCGAAAGCCATTCGCGATTTGCCCAAACCCATCTACGTCCATTGCCATCACGGGAAGCACCGTAGTCCAGCAGCTGTCGCAGCCGCATGCAGAACGTTGGGGCTGATCACTCCGGAGCAAGCACTGGATACCTTGAAGCTTGCCGGAACGAATCCAGGTTTTCGTGGGCTTTTCGAGTCGGTGCGCCAGTCGCAACCTACGACCGATTCGATTTTGGATTCCATGAAGCTAGATTTTCACGAGATTTCACCCGTACCGCCGATGGCCGAAATGATGGTTTCTATCGATCTGGCCATGAGCGAATTGATCGTTGCAAAAAAGAAGAATTGGCCCAAGTGGGACAAGAGCGCGACGGACGCGCTGATGCTGAAAGAACACATGGTTGAACTGGGGCGTATCGAAGACTCGCAGGCCCGGGGTAAAGAATTTCAGCTGCTTCTCCACGAGAGTGTTCTTTTGAGCGGATCGTTAGAAAATGAGCTGCGGCGAGCGTACGACGGAAAGGTCACTGCCGATTCGGGAACAAAGTCTTCCAGTTTGTTGGCACGCGTGGAAGACAATTGCGTACGTTGCCATGAGCAGTTCCGTAACTGAATTCCTTGATCGACGAGCCAAGTTGTTTACTGCTGTACACTTTGTGTAAGTCCTTTTGAGAGAAAGCCACAACCGGATGAATGCTCAAGCGATCCTGGACGAAATCAAGCCGCTCGGAAGCGAAAGCTACAAACGTGTAATTCTGAAGCATGGCGTGGCCGAGCCTTGTTATGGCGTTAAGATTGGAGATCTTCAAAGGATCGTCAAGCGAGTCAAGAAAGACTATCAGCTTGCCTTGGATCTTTACGATACGGGCATTTACGACGCGATGTACTTGGCTGGCTTGATTGCTGATGACGCGAAGATGACCAAGAAAAACCTGAAAGATTGGGTAGCGAAAGCTTATTGCAGGCCGCTGTGCGGATGGACGGTGGCATGGGTTGCCGCAGGCAGCCCGCATGGATGGGAGCTGAGTATTTCGTGGATTGATTCCAAGAAAGAGCTTACGAAGGTTGCTGGCTGGGCAACTTTAGGGAGCATCGTGTCGGTTGTCGAAGACAAGAAGCTTGATGTGGAGGCGCTCAGAGCATTGCTGGAGCGAGTTGAAAGTTCGATCCATAAGCAATCGGACTCGGTACGGTATCAGATGAATGCGTTTGTCATTTCAGTGGGTTCGTATGTTACAACGCTGACCGACATGGCAATCAAGGTGGGAAAGACGATCGGGCC
>CAITIF010000296.1 GCA_903892365.1 uncultured Pirellula sp.
GAATGGTCTCTCTCTTGGTAGTCCGCGGTGCGAATGTCGGTACGCATTATCTTATCCGACAGGCAAAGCAACGGATGGGTCGAGATGTTCATTGCGAAATTCACTTGGATGATACAGAAACCTCGCGTATTCATGCCGAGATCTGTTTCGTGGATGGGAACTACATACTGCGGGACCTTGACAGCAGCAACGGAACGTTCGTTAACGGAACACGCATCGCAGAACACCAGCTCCTTCAAGGCGATCGCATTCAGATCGGTCGCCAACTGATGCTTTTCAAACTGACGATTCAACCCGCGACAAGAGAGGAAGGGGTGGACATCGTTAACTCTTCCAATTCGGACTCATCGCAAATCGTCGGCAGGGTGGGCCTAGAACGGCAGTTGCTAGAAGAGACCGATGATTGGACTTCCTACATCCGGTCTGAAAGCGTCGCCCAAGCCAAGAGTCATTGGGAGATCATGTATCGAACATCGTTAGCAGTAAGCCGAACGCTAGACATCGATCAGCTCTTGCACCAAATTCTCGAGCTGATTTTTCAATGGGTACAATGCGATCGAGGTTGCATCATGCTGACGGATCAGGAGTCCGGCGAACTCCATCCAAAAGCGCGTCGCAATCGCAACTCGCGTGGTTCATCCAATCGCATCACAATCAGTCGCACGATCCTGGACTACGTTTGCAAAAAGGAGGAGGGGGTTCTTACCAACGATGCATGCGAAGACGATCGCTGGAACGGCAGCGCCAGTATTTCTTCAAGTGGAATACGCGAAGCAATCTGCGTTCCGATGAAGGGTCGCTATGGAAACGTGGGGGTGATTTATATCGACACCTCTGTATCGGCCGGCCGGTTCGCCCATGAAAGCTCTCGCATTTTCACCGAAGAGCATCTCAAAATGCTAGTCGCTATCGGACATCAAGCCGCCTTAGCCATCGAGGACACGAATTACTACCAAAGCCTTGTTCACGCAGAACGATTGGCGGTCATGGGGCAGACGATCGCAACTCTTTCGCACCACATTAAGAACATTGTGCAAGGGCTGAAAGGTGGTGGCTATTTGGTGAACCAAGCAATTCAAAATCAAGACTGGAACGTCGTCGGCAAAGGCTGGGGGATCTGCAACCGGAACCACGAGCGCATTGAAACCTTGGTCATGGACATGCTCACCATGAGCAAAGATCGAAGACCCAATCTAGTTCTCACCGATCTTCGATCAATCATTACCGAGGTCGTGGATCTATCCAACACTCGAGCTGCAGAGAAATCCGTGAGCCTCAGTTGGCTCGCACCAGAAAGTCCAATCGAATTACCTGTGGAAAGCGAAGCCATCCATCGAGCGATCCTGAACTTGGTATGCAACGCAATCGACGCTTGTGTCGACAAGCCGGAAGCCCATGTTGATATCCAACTCGAATCAAATTCCGAGCGTATCCTGATTCGCGTTCAAGACAATGGGGTCGGCATCGCGGTAGATGATTTGGGGCGAATCTTTTCGATGTTTGAATCAAGCAAGGGAAGCAGAGGAACAGGTCTGGGTTTGCCTGTTAGTCTTAAGATCGCAAAAGAACATGGGGGAACCATCGAGGTTCGATCGGAAATTGGCTCTGGCACGGTGTTCGAGTTCATTCTGCCACGAATCTCCTGCACAAACAGCCTTCCTTCCGATGTCAGTCCCACCGTTCCCGGCTAAAGACACCTGCCTGGATCAATGCTGGCAGCGCTGGTAACCGGCAATGATGGTAACCAGGGACGCTTTTGCAAAGCGAAAGCTGACGAAAGTCCTGTTTTGATTTCTTCCAAGGTTGGATTCGAAGTTAAGGTGCCGTGGAATCGAGGCATTCTCTAATCGCTTTCAACGCAATCTTTAGGTAAACTGAAGATCTTCAAGCCGCAGCAACTTTATCCCGCCCTTTGGCTCGCATTCGCAAGATGCGAGCAGCTAAATCTCTCCCTTCCTGCCGAACTACGATGAAACCCACTTTCAGCTCATCATTCATCCGCAGCTTCATGGCTGTCGTCTTGTCTGTACTTTTGTCGGTTCAGCTCATCCATGGGCAAGAATCCAAGCAGACAATTGACTTCTCAAGGGATGTGCGCCCCATTTTGGCTAGCCATTGCTGGAACTGTCATGGTCCCGATGAAAAATCCCGGTCTGCAGACTTGAGACTGGACCGACGCGAAGACGCGATTGCGAGCGCAGCGTTTGTTCCCAACGATCCCAACGCCAGCGAACTCGTCAAACGCATTCTCTCTCAAGATCCATCCGACCAGATGCCTCCACCGTCGGCGAAGCGACCTCTCACAGACAACCAAAAATCGATTTTACAACAATGGATTGCAGAGGGTGCGAAGTACCAGGATCATTGGGCTTTTGCCTCTCCCGTAAGCCCCACCATTCCTGAACTTACCAACCCAAAATGGGGTCGCAATCCAATCGATCGGTTCATCGAAGCCAAGTTGATCGAGGAGAATTTGACTCCCTCTCCGAAAGCAGACCCAGCGACCTTGCTTCGCCGCGTCACCTTGGATCTTACAGGGTTGCCACCGACCGTTGACGAGCTGCGTGCGTTTCTATCGGACATGTCGGATGATGCCTACGAGCGTGCAGTTGACAGATTGCTTGCTTCAAAGCCATACGCCGAACGTATGGCCTTGGAATGGCTCGACTTGGCTAGGTACGCTGACACCAATGGGTACAACAATGATGAAGATCGCACCATGTGGCCTTGGCGAGACTGGGTTATTGACGCCTTTGACCGCAATATGCCCTTCGATCAATTTGTGACAGAACAATTGGCTGGTGATTTGCTCACCAACCCTACTCAAAATCAATTGATTGCAACGGGCTTCCTTCGCAATCAGGGGCACAACACCGAAGGAGGCATCATTCAAGAGGAGTATCGCGTCGAGTATGTTGCGGACCGAGTCCATACGGTCGCTACCGTTTTTCTAGGGTTGTCGTTGCAATGCGCGCGTTGCCACGATCATAAGTTTGATCCTATCTCGCAAGCAGAATACTATCAGTTCTTCTCGTTTTTTAACTCGCTGGACGAAAAGCAAGCGGGTTACAGCAAGTTTGTAGGAGCCGAACCGTTCATCCGAGTTCCTAATTCCGAACAAGCAGCCCAAATTCAGAGCTTGGCGAATAACATCGCAGATTCGGAACGCAAGCTTCAAGTACTGGAGTCCGAAGCCGATTCGAGCCTTGCGAACTACTTGGCGTCAGCCTCGCCCACCGATCTCGCCAAGAAGTTTGGGATTCATCTGCTGCATCATTTCCCGTTTGAACCTGTCGATCCAAAAACGTCGTCGGCAGAATCACCACCTTCCCAAGATGCTTCCGCCATCGAAGCCAGCGTTCCTTCAAATTCCTTAAGTTGGAAGGAAGGCAAATCGAAAATGGCGATCGAACTGAATGGGTTATCTCCCTTGGAACTACCAGAGGTAAACAGTTTTGGCAATCAAGAACCATTTTCACTGAGCGTCTGGATCAAGACGAGCAGCCAGGGGGCCATGGCGATTCTCTCCAAGATGGATGAATCGAAAGATTTTCTGGGCTACGACCTGATTTTGTCCAATGGAAAGCTGGAAATGCATTTGGTACACCACTGGCCTGATAACGCGATCAAGATATCGTCAAAACAAGCCATTGCACCTGATCAATGGCACCATGTCGTTGCAACCTACGATGGATCCATGAAAGCATCAGGATTGAAGCTCTACGTGGACTCCAAACTGGAACCAGTGGATGTCGCTCAAGATTCTTTGCGAGACTCCTTCGACACAAGCATGCCCTTTCGAATTGGTTTGCGACAAAAGTCTTTACCCTTCCAAGGGCTTGTGGATGAACTCCAAATTTTCAAGCAGGTTTTAGACGAAGCCAATATTCAGCAGCTGTATGCATTGCAAAAGGTGACGAGCTTTGCGGATTGGATTCAAGTCCCAGCCGAGCTCCGCACCGAAGAGCAAAGGAAGCAGATTCGCGAGTTCTATCTCAAGCGAATCCATGAAAGCTATTCGACTCTTCAAAGGCAACTGGCCGATTGGAAACTGCAGAAAGGGGCTATGGAAGAGAGCTCTGCCGCGGTTATGGTTTTGAAGGAAATGTCCCCCGCACGCGAAACCTATATTCTCAAACGAGGCCAATACGACCAGCCTGGAGATCGAGTGTCGTCGAGCGTTCCAGCGATTCTCGCCAACCCAACCAAGGAGTCGCCAAGAGATCGGCTAACGTTAGCAAAATGGCTAACCGAAGCCACCAACCCATTGACCGCTCGAGTGACGGTCAATCGATGGTGGCAAAATTTCTTCGGCTCGGGAATCGTGAAATCGGTCGAGGATTTTGGCCTGACAGGCGACACGCCAACTCATCCTGATCTCTTGGATTACCTGGCGCGTTCCTTCATGCAGAGTGGATGGGACGTAAAGGCATTTCATCGGATGGTTGTAATGTCGGAAACGTACCAACAAGAATCACGGATCCTGCCAGAGATGCAAGAGCGTGATCCAGAAAATCGGCTTCTCGCCAGGGGACCACGTTTTAGGCTTTCTGCCGAAACCATTCGTGACAACGCGTTGGCGATTGGCGGTCTTCTCCAGACTCGAGTGGGCGGCCCGAGCGTAAAACCGTACCAACCAGATGGTCTCTGGGAAGATGTTACCGTCGAACGAAGAGGCAAATACGTGCCTGATGTTGGCGAAGGTCGCTACCGAAGAAGCCTCTATACTTTTTGGAAGCGAACCTGTCCGCCTCCGTCCATGATGAGCTTTGACGCTCCCAACCGCGAAGTTTGCTTGGCGAGACGTGCTCGAACCAACACGCCCCTGCAAGCGTTGGTCTTGCTGAACGATCCTACGTACATTGAAGCTGCACGAATACTTGCGCAGAAAATGATCCAGGACGCGGGGCCCAACACCGAGGACCGAATCAATCTCGGTTATGAACGATGTATTGCTCGGAAAGCAACTTCGAATGAAAAGCAGATACTTGTTTCGATTCTGGAGGAAGCGCGAACGCGGTTTGCTGCAAGCCCTTCGGACGCTCAATCATTGAATAGCACAGGGCCATACGCTGCGGACCTGACGATTGACCCCATTGAACTTGCGTCTTGGACAATCATCGCCAGTACACTGCTCAATCTAGATGAAACCATTACAAAGCGGTAACACCATCATGCAATCTCCACAACAACAATATGCTCAATGGGTTCGTCGTCAATTTCTACGCAAATCAATGACTGGCACGGCAGCACTTTCAGCCTTGCTTGGGGGCGATCTCGCCCGAAAGTCCTTATTCGGTGCGGAAGACGCCTCGCGAATCGATCAAAACAAGCATGGACGTGACGCGTTGATTCCCCACTTTGCCCCAAAGGCCAAACGGGTTATTTACTTGTTCCAGTCAGGCGGACCGTCGCAACTGGAGATGATGGATTACAAGCCTCGGCTAAAAGAATTGCATGGCACCGAACTTCCCGATAGCATTCGGCAGGGACAGCGTTTGACCGGCATGACTTCGGGGCAAAAAAGTTTCCCCGTTGTCGCCCCAAAATTTTCTTTCAAACAGGTCGGTTCAAACGGAACATGGTTAAGCGAACTCTTGCCTTTCACGGGAAAGATAGTC
>CAITIF010000297.1 GCA_903892365.1 uncultured Pirellula sp.
GAACGAACGAACGAACGAACGAACGAACTGAACGAACGAACGGCGCAGGCGGACTTGGAACTCCATCATCTGAACATTCAGATGAGCCAGCTAGAGTCATCGCAGCTTGCGAATGCAGAAATAAAAGCAGCATTCGGTGACTTCGACACCCAGTGAAAATCCATTTCGCAATGGGAACAAGGCAAGCTAATGGAAATGTTCGTTGAGCTTGTGGAGTATGAGCCACACGATGTAAAGGCTCTGTCCGGCGACGAACTTGATAATACCCTATAACCGAATATCCATAATAGAAAAATCGTCGTCGAGCGCGTCGCTACCCTTGAGCATTCGGACGTGCTGTCTCAGACGGTCCATGATATTGGATTCTGAGTCATCTGGCTGGGACATGAACTGTATGAACTCGCGGAAAGTCCATGTCGCTCCATCCTGCTTGTGTATCTCAAAAGCTCCGTCGCTATAAACAAAGATACGCGAGTTCTCTGGGACGATGATTTCTTTCTGTTCAAAATCGTCCCATTCAAACATGCCGACTCCTGGATTGAGCGACTCTAGTTCCATCGGTGCGATCTGTCCTGGTTTGAAGAGCAACGCGGACGGGTGGCCCCCCGCGCACCAAACCAGTCGACGAGTCTTCGGCTCAAAAACACCATACCACATCGTAAACGTCCTTCCGTCCTGCTCCTCCATTTTGAAGGTGTTGTTGAGTGACGTTAGAACTTGACTCGGGACTGCAAAGTCGGTGTTTGGCAAGGCTCTAGCTCGCAACACGTTGGATACGGCTACGCCCAGCAATGCAGACGCCAACCCGTGACCTGTTACGTCCAACAAGAAAATGGCGAAGCGCTCTTCGTCGAGCGCAAAGTATCCCAACGAGTCACCACCAAGCTCAGCGCTTGGAACAAACCGCCAGTCGATTTGAATGGGCTGAGAAATAGGAGCCGGAATCAGTGATGCAACGTACTTGGCCCCGGTTTCCATCTCGTAGGCCATTCGCTTTTCGCTCGCCTCAAGCTTAGAAAACATCTCGTTGCGCTCAAGCAAATGAATGTAAGCTTGCGAGTGATATCGTATTCTTGCAATCAACTCCAAACGGTCCGGCAGTTTCACTAAGTAGTCGTTTGCGCCAAGACCGAACGCCTCGGCTTTGGTCTTGGCATCTTCTGTGGAGGAGAGGACCACCAGCGGTGTATCTTTGATCGCGGAATGCGCTCGATAGAACTTGACGAGCGTTAGACCATCGACTTCGGGCATCACCAAATCTTGCAGGATGACCGTCGGCTCCAGTTTGGCCGCCATCTCGATCGATTCGAATGGGTTTTGGCAATAGTGGAACTCAATGTCGGTCTGGTCCGCCAGCATACGTCGGATGGCTTCCCCCACGATTGCCTGGTCGTCTACCAGCAAAACGACAATGCCTCGGTGCTTTTTTTCCGAATGCAAACTAGAAATACCGCCCATCCCGTTAGTCCCTGATTGCCGCGTGCCTGGCTACTTTATTCACTACAATCCCTGCTACCGCTCTGTACCTTTGCCCGCTAGGCCAAAGAAACCATGAACTTGATGCTGTAGCTTGGGGGTTGTCCGTTGAATCACCTAAAGTCCAGTCTAGACTAAGATCTCAGTTTTTCTATTCGAAAATAAAGGATTCAGGCGTGAGTTACGACCCCGACGAAATGATGCTCGAGCTTTTTCGGGCCGAGGTCGAGTCGCATTCGGACTCGTTAACCAACTCGTTGCTCAAGCTCGAGCAATCCCCGGATGCAACCGGTGTCTTGGATGGAATGATGCGAGCCGCTCACTCGATCAAGGGTGCAGCAAGGATTGTCCGGGTTGATGTGGCGGTCGAAGTGGCTCACGTCATGGAAGATTGCTTCGTGGC
>CAITIF010000298.1 GCA_903892365.1 uncultured Pirellula sp.
TCTTTCATCAGGGACAATTGGAGGGTCGCAAGAAGAAGATCTCGCCGCACCTGGTTCGAATGCCGAACGAACCCACGGACGAGCCGGTTCACGAGCTGTATCAATTCTTACTCAAGCTGATTAGTTCCACTGTCGTTCGAAACGGCACCTGGAGCTTGGTCAACACTTGGGAAGCATGGCCTGGAAATGCTTCATTCCTGAGCATGATTGTATTCCAATGGCGGCAATCCGACGGCTCGCGGTTGCTGGTCGTGGTGAATTTCGCGGACCACGCAAGCCAAGCTCGACTTGGACTGTCCGCCGATCGATTACCCTCCTCGTTTCCGCTGAAGGATCTCATGAGCGACGTTGTCTTCGTGCGCGAAGCCAGACAAATCGCGCACGAAGGGCTTTACGTCGACCTGAAGCCTTGGGGCGTCCATCTATTTCAATTCGGGTAGCTTAGCCTTTGGGTAACTCTCCGCTGGGCAAGTACGCGATTCAGCCATTCGCTGACGCTTGAGCTGCGGTCAGCGTGTTTCTGAGCAGCATTGCGATGGTCAGTGGACCAATACCTCCTGGCACAGGAGTAATCGCGCTCGCCACTTGGCTGACTTGATCAAAATCCACATCGCCGACAATTCCATCGTTAAGTCGATTAATTCCAACGTCGATCACCACGGCTCCAGGACGAACCATATCGGCGGTGACGAAGTTTGCCTTGCCAATCGCCACGATCAAAATGTCGGCGCGACGTGTGATGGAGCTCAGATCTTTCGATTGACTATGACAGCAAGTGACGGTGGCATTTGCATTCGAGGATCCTAATGGACCAGTTCTTTGCAAGAACATGGAAACCAAGGGCTTTCCGACAATATCGCTGCGTCCAACCACCACGACCTCCTTACCAACCGTTTCAATACCGCATCGGCCAAGCAACTGAGCCACCCCGTGAGGCGTGCACGGCAAGTATCTTGGCCTACCTTGCGAAATAAGTCCGACGTTTTCGGGCGCAAATGCGTCCACATCCTTGGTCGGATGCACGGCATCTAGAATTTCGCGTTCATGGATCTGCGACGGGAGAGGCAACTGAACCAAGATTCCATGAATTTTCTGGTCATCGTTCAATTGACGAAGCAAAGCAAGAAGCTCGGAGGTGGTGGTGCTTGCTGGCATTCGGAACAAGCGACTTTGGATCCCCGCTTTTTCGCAAGCAATCTCCTTGTTCCGTACGTAAACTTGGCTAGCAGGATCGTCACCCACTAAAATTGCAGCCAAACAGGGCACGATGCCACGGTCGCGAATCAGTGTTTCTACTTCCAAGGCAATTTCCTGCCGGATCTGAAGTGCGATGGCTTTTCCATCCAAGAGGCGAGCAGGCATCGGCTTTTTTGTAGATTCAGTCATGCAAATTACAGTATTCTTAAAATGACGTCGAATTGTTTCGGGATATCCCCGGAAGGTTCGTTTGTTATATTGTTACCTTAGGTGGTTCGTCGAGCCATCTTGGCGATTGTTCGATCGATGTCGCCTGCACCTGATCATTCCAGTCAAAAGACCTCCGACTTTTATGTCCGACAACGAAAACACTACCGAAGAAAAATTAAGCCCTGTTGAAGGGATGAAGACCGCAAGCCGGTACCTTCGCGGAACCATCGGCGCCGAACTGGCTCAAGACACCACGCATTTCGGCAAAGAAGATATTCAGCTGCTCAAGTTTCACGGCACCTACCAACAGGACGACCGCGAAGCACGAGGTGGCTCAACCGAAAGTGGTAAATCAGAAAAAGCCTACAGCTTCATGGTTCGTTGCCGCATACCAGCCGGAATCATGACCAGCGAGCAATTGCTGGCACATCTCGATATCTGCGACGAGATTGGCAACTCGACTTTGAAAGTCACGACCCGCCAGTCTTTGCAATTGCACGGCATCTTGAAGTCAGATCTGCGTCAATGCATCAAACGCATCAATGACACCCTGCTCAGCACCCTATCGGCCTGCGGTGACGTGAACCGCAACGTCATGGCTTGCCCCGCACCGTATCACGACAACATCCGCCCCGTGCTTCAGAAGCTAGCCTACGACTTGGCCATGCACTTGGCTCCAAGCACGAAAGCCT
Organism: uncultured Pirellula sp.; assembly: GCA_903892365.1. Lineage (GTDB taxonomy): Bacteria > Planctomycetota > Planctomycetia > Pirellulales > Pirellulaceae > JBKCUI01. The sequence goes on from CAITIF010000298.1 coordinate 2,100, forward strand.
ATTACGAACTGTGGCTAAAGGATCCCGATACCCAGGAAGAAACTCTGGAAGGGGGAAGCGACGAAGTTTACGAACCCATTTATGGTAAGACGTACCTGCCTCGGAAATTCAAGACAGCTATCGCCTTGCCCGATGACAATTGCACCGATGTGTACACCAACTGCCTCGGATTCATCGCGGTGATTCGCGACGGTCAAGTCATTGGTTATAACGTCGTTGTGGGCGGCGGACTTGGGGTAACACCTAGCGCCAAAAAGACCTTCCCACGACTTGCAACTCGAATGGCATTCGTAACGACCGAACAAGCTGTAGCCGTGGCCGAAGCGATTGTCAAAGTGCAACGCGACTTTGGTTACCGCGCGGATCGCAAACGAGCCCGCTTGAAGTACCTGATCCATGATATGGGTATCGAATGGTTCCGCGGTAAAGTAGAAGAGTATTACGGGTCCAAGCTTGCTGACTGCACCGAAGATGACGTTCGTGAACACGACGATCACATGGGCTGGGACGAACAAGGGGACGGTCGCTGGTTCTACGGCTTCAACGTCGAAAACGGGCGACTCTACGATGACGAAGACCGAGCTTGGAAGGCTGCCCTTCGTGACATTTGCACTCAGTTGAAGCCCGAGATTCGGCTCACCGCCCATCAAAGCATCCTGTTTTGCAATATCGAAGAAAAAGACAAAGCCAAGCTTGAGAGTCTTATCAAGAAGCGAGGGTTGCCGCTGACGGAGGAAATTTCGAACGTCCGACGTTGGTCCATCGCATGCGTTGCGCTTCCAACCTGCGGATTGGCTATCACGGAAAGCGAACGTGCACTGCCAGGTCTCATCGACGAGATGGAAAAAGTGCTGGTCGAAATGGGGCTCGAAAAAGAACTGTTTACCGTTCGAATGACCGGTTGCCCGAACGGCTGTGCACGACCCTACAACGCCGACATCGGTTTGGTGGGGAAAGCCAAAGGCAAGTACACAGTCTTTGTTGGCGGAACACGTCTCGGCACACGATTGGCATTCATCTACAAAGATCTTGTTCCTTTCGAGAGCATCGTCTCCACGCTGAAACCTGTTTTCGTTGCCTTCAAAGCTGAACGCTTGCCAAACGAAACCTTCGGCGACTTCTGCACACGTGCAGGGAACGAGCAACTTCTGAAATGGCACGACGAAGCTGGCTCGCCTGCCTAAACACCACAAGACCAGCGAGCAAAATGGAATTCCTTCCCATTTTGCTCGCCCCGGGTGGAATTGCTGGATCGTGAAGTGAGTATATTGTAAGGCCTCGGGCGCCAACCGGCCCGGCCTCAATCCTACTCCCTCCCAAGAACCACCTCTTCATGGCATACGAAGCTAACTGGCTTGCAATTTTCGTTTTTTCCGTTCTTGTCGGAGCAACTCTGGCGTTCAGCTTCTATCTTGGGTCCAAGGCCAAGTCGAGTCAGGGTTACTTTGCAGCCGGAGGTTCAATCCACTGGTTTGTTAATGGAATAGCATTCGCCGGGGATTATCTATCTGCAGCCTCGTTCCTTGGCATCTGCGGAATGATCGCCTTCTATGGCTTCGATGGCTTTTTGTATTCGATCGGTTATCTCGCTGGCTGGATCGTAGCCCTTTTAGTAATCGCAGAACCACTGAAACGACTCGGAAAGTATACATTCGCGGACGCCCTGGACAGCAAGTTTCAATCGCGAGGCATTCAAGCAGCAGCAGGGGTTAGCACGTTGGTCGTAAGTTTGTTCTACCTGATTCCGCAGATGGTGGGCGCGGGGGTGCTAGTCAAACCTTTGCTGGGTTTAGAATACTGGCACGGAGTTGTGATGGTCGGGGCCGTAGTGGTTTGCATCGTCGTAACCGCAGGCATGGTTAGCACCACCTATGTCCAATTCTTAAAAGGAGGCCTACTGGTGGTTTTCTCCTTGGTGCTTACCGTCCTTATTCTGAATCGAGGCCTAGAAGTCAGCCCTCCTTCGGCACTTGGTAAAACGCAAGTCATCGAGATTCAAGATGGCAAGCGTTATGTCGATGGCACCCCTATCGGATTCGGCCCAGGCGAGAAAAACGTAGAGCCTGTCGGCAGGATCGTTGAATTGCCGGGTGGTGTCACCAAAACTGGGCCTCTGAATCCTATTGCATTCCTCAGTACCATCGCCAATTCAAAAATCGAAATCAGCTCGAACAAAAAAGGGGAACAGGGCAAACAAACGATCACGACCAAGTCCGTCAGTGGGCAAGAGATGTTGTCGCCAGGCAACTTGCCTACCTTCAAAGGGATCAGGTCCGAAAGCTGGATCGCGAAGCTGGACTTTATCTCATTGATGGTGGCGCTGTTTGCTGGTACTGCGTCGCTGCCTCATATTTTGATTCGGTACTACACAGTGAAAGATCAAGCTTCGGCCCGAAAGAGCACGATTGTGGGAATCGCATCCATCGGGTTTTTCTACTTGCTGACTTTGTATATCGGCTTAGGGGCCATGGTCAGTGGCACTTTAGACCCAACCGACACGAACATGGCAGCACCCTTGCTCGCCAAGAGCTTTAGCAACCTTCTCTTTGCCGCCGTTTCCGCGATCGCTTTTACCACGGTGCTGGGTACGGTAAGTGGTTTGATCATTGCTGCTGGCGGAAGCGTTGCGCACGACATTGTGGGCGGATTCTTCAATATCAAGCTGTCGGACCACCAAACGGTTCGCGTTGCAAAAATTGCTTCGGTAGGAATCGGCGCTTTGGCGATTGTGCTGGGACTGGCCTTCGAAGGCATGAACGTAACGTTCTTAGTAGGCTGGGCTTTTGCGATTGCAGCATCGGCAAACTTGCCGGCGCTGTTGATGCTGCTGTTTTGGAAAGGGACCACTCGGCAAGGAATCATTGCGGGAGTGCTCGTTGGTTTGATCAGTTCTTTATCATGGGTCATCGTTTCGCCGGACATGTTTCAGTACATGTACCGAGCCAAGATCGAATCGGCCTGGGTCCCGTTGAGCCAGCCAGGAATTGTGACTATTCCACTCAGCTTCGTAGCGATCGTGGTTGTCTCGTTGCTATCCCCAACCAACCGTTTGCCAGAAGCAGCTTCTTAGTTGCTTTTCATGGCGTGCAAGCGATGCAGAATCACCGACGCCATGTCCACATGAAGCGCCGCCGCA
>CAITIF010000299.1 GCA_903892365.1 uncultured Pirellula sp.
GCTTTTTGCGGTGATGCGAAGTGCGGCTTACACAGTGGTTCGTCCTACCTTCTACCGTAACGCGAACAAGATCACAATCACGGGAACAGCGACAGCATCGGCGCCAGTGAATTCCCCGTTGGTTCTTACTGGACGCATCGGGGTCAACGATCCTGCAAACGTTCGTATTGCCATCACACCAGATATGACTGCTGAACAAGTTGCTACCCTGGTGTCTGAAGCAATGGAGCAGACCTTTGCGGGTGGGTTGGACGCGTACACAACTTATTTGGCACGCGATCGATATGTCGACCTTACCGGTGTAACGGTCGTAAATGCTGGGCCGTTCAGAGTTTCAAGTCCTCGAGCGGAAGATGCGTTTTCTGAGAACAGTATTGGATTACCTGCCGCGTTGAGAGCTCAAAACAACGCCTTCGAAGGCTTGCTGATCGACGACTTTATCATCGGTCTTGCCGAACGAGGCGAGTCCGTGACAGGCGCTCGGGTTGACACTAGTTTTGTCACCTCGGGTGGTGTAGGAAGTGACATTCTTGTTGGTCCCTATCAGCTTGAAATACGGGGTGGCACTGAGTATGGCTCACCGAGTCTTGGAACGGGCATTACATTAGATCGAGGATTCGCGCCGAACGCTCAACAAGCTGTAGGGCAAACCTTGACCTTCCAAAGTTCTTCCCGGATTGCCGACGGCCAGAAAATCATCTTAAGCGATGGTTCGAACGTCCTAACTCTCGAATTTGACGACGAAACGGTCCCAGCAGGCTCGCCAGCACGAGGTGTCAGCACGGGCAGCATCGCAATTCCATTCAACGGACGTGCGGACGAATCGGGGAAGGTGATCGCGTCTCGAGTTCGTGACCTGATCAACTCGACTGCCGTTCAATCGTTGCTCAATATTGCAGCTATCTCTTCCGATGGCAGTGTCTCTGGTCAGAACTCTGAAACGATTTCGTTGGTTGGACCTGTAAGCGTAACGTTGCCAGCATCGGCAGGAACGGTTTCTACCTTCAATTTCGAAGGTGACAAGAATACGAAGCGTGAGCAAGGGCAAGTGATTATCGAAAACTCCCGAATCTCCAGTTCGGCTGGATTCGGCATTGTTCTCCAAGCAGACGTTCCCGGTCCTACGTCGACTGCGTCCAATCCAGGTGCTGTTAGAAACACGATAACGCTCAACGATCAACGTTTGATTCCAGGTGCCGTTGTTATGAACAACGAACTTGTTGGAAACGTTGCTGGAGGCATTGATATCCGAGGCCGTAACCTTCAAGCGTCTGCTGCCGTATCACCTGTTCCGTTTGCAAGAATCGTCAACAATACGATTCTTGGTGGAACAGTTGCAAGCGTCAATGCGTCGGCGCCGGCTACCTTTGGTAGCGATTTCTACAGCCAAGGCCTGTTGTCATTTGCTGATACCGTTTCGCGCTACGACCCAACCGCTGGCGGCGGGCCTGTACCACTTGCAGGTTTACAAGTAGCTGCAGATGCATTGGGAGCACCAAACTACAGCGGTATCGGTGAGCCAACGCCTGGACAAGGTGCGGTATCGCTTGGTCGCGGTGGCGTGCTGATTGTCCAGTTCACGAACAACATTTTGACCGGGTCCGGCGACGCAAGACCTGATCTAGCAGTCTATGAAGTTGGAAATTCAGAACTCGCTCGCGTAGAAGTCAGTGCTGATAACATTAACTACACTTCGGTTGGGAATATTTCCTTCAACAATCGCTATATCGATTTGGATGCCTTCGGATTTAGTACGCTAAGTCAGTTGTAC
>CAITIF010000300.1 GCA_903892365.1 uncultured Pirellula sp.
GGCTTCGATCCTCTGCGAGGCTACAATCGCCGACAACGGAATCTGTTCGATCCCAAAGTTCGCGAAGATATCAAAGAGATCGCCCAAATGGATGGGGCGTTTGTCGTTTCGCCAGATGGTATCGTTGAACGCTCACGTCAAATTATTGAAGTGACCCACGGAAACTTGGCCCTCTCTAAAGGGCTTGGGTCTCGGCATTGGGCCGGCGCTGCGATTACACAGCGAACACGGGCTATTGCGATCGTGGTATCGCAGTCGACCGGTACAGTTCGTCTATTCCAAAACGGTGAACTGGTTCTTCGCATTGAGCCGATGGATCAAGCCGTCAGTTGGCAAGAGTTCAATTACGAGCCTCCCACCGCGGAAAGCGAAGATTAGCCTAAGAGTAAACTTTGCAGTTGTGATGCGGGGATTCCGATCGGTAACACGCGAACGTCACCTAAGAACTCGGACGCTTGTGGATTTTTGAAGCCGAGTTTCTGAGTCACCATCGTCAATGTCAAATGTGCTTTAAACGTTGGTTCAGCCGCTATGCCCGTATCGGCATTTAGTCCTGTAGGAAGATCGATGGCGACACGCCACAGATCGGCTTGGTTCGCCCAGCGAATCGCTTCCGCCATAGGTTCGCGCGGCGCACCAGTCGAACCCGTTCCCAAAAGTGTGTCCACAATCATATAGCTTTGACCTATTTTTCGCCGCAACAAATCCTGGGCGATGATTCGAGGCATCTTGTCCATGTAAGTGATATTGCTGCCCGCCCGTTGTTGAATTTGATAATTGGCTCGATTGTCAGCCGATAATCGCTCCTCGGTTCCGAAGTGATAACAGGCGGTCTTTATTCCCCAAGCCTCCAGATGGCGTGCAATGACCCAGCCATCCCCACCATTGTTCCCCGGCCCGATCAGCAAGGTAATCACGGGCTCTTCCCTAAGTGACTTAGGTGGGTGCGCAAATAGAAAATCGCGAATCGCAGCTGCCGCTCCCCGCCCTGCATTCTCCATAAGTACCAAGCTGTGGATCCCGAGTTTTTCAATAGCGTACTGATCTACATTCCGCGACTTTTCCACAGAAAGAAAAAGGCGGCTTGCAAGTTCCTCGTGATTGTCCATGATATTCTTAGGCCATTCATTTGCATGGGGTGAAGGAGCAAAGGCTTCTAATTAAGAATACGTTAGTCTGAAGAGAAAATGTTATGCCACTTTATGAATACCGCTGTCACGATTGTGGAGCAGAGCAAGAGATTTTGGTGCGAAACGCTGAGGATCTTGTTTGCGAAGTTTGCGGCGCACGAAAGCTTGAGAAAATGTTGAGCGTTCCAGCGGCGCCTTCCATCGGAAGTTCCAGGCAACTCCCTGTCTGCGGCCCAATGAACTCTCCGCCGAGTGGTGGATGTGGTTTACCCCAGTGTGGGCAAGGTCGTTGTGCGGGTGGACTCTAGTTCCCGTTTTTGCATTGGATAATGAACGTAAAAAAACAACGCCCAAGTCGAAGGGACTTGGGCGTTGCTGTTTGGGTTGATCATTCGAGCTGAGTCAGACTATGGCAGCAAACCTGCCATGCCTGTCATTACGCCCGCTTGCATCAAGGCACCGCGGCCACTGAGCGGAATGGCGGGGATTTGCCATGGAGCACAATTGCCAGGACGATAATAGCCCAGTGCATATTGGCATTCCGACATAGGATGGATGCCCATCTTGTATGGAAGCACAGCGATGTTGGCGAAAAAGTGCCCTGTTGAAAGAACAGGTTGCACAATGGGGCCCGCCGAATGTCCGTAGCGTTCCAGGGCTACATCTTCGAAGTAGAGCGGCTTATGCATCAATTCGGATGACTTCCAGGTCATCTTGATTGGCGCGAATTCACGTTGTCGCCAATCATCGTTGCTCAATCCGCACAGATGGGGTACGCCCCAGGCATCTGATATATATGCGACATCGGCATCGCTCAGATCGGTCACTGGAATGGCAACTTCCTCACCATCGACATCCAAGATTGCGCGGTTGCGACGCCAATCCTGCAAGCGACCTTGAGCAATTTCGCGTCCCGAGCGGTCATACCAAGTTCGAACAGGAGCATTGGTCGCAAATTCTTCTTGCAACTGTGTGGTCGCTTCGGTTGATCTTGATCCACGTCCGAAACGTGGGCTCACATCCAACACAATGCGATCAATCGTATCGCTCTTGAGTCGTGTGCGAATCTCATCACATGAATAGCCAGTTACAGATCCGCCAGCTGGCGTTGCGAGCACGTCATCACGGTCGCTGGCCGAGATCTCTGGGGCCTGCAAGTCCGAATTACCATCGCCCGAATTGCCGAGCGAAGGCTCTTCTTGCGGTTGAACCGGCATTGGCATCGGAGCATTCTCAATATCCGAAGGCATCGGAGATGGAGGGAATGTACCTGGGAATCGGTTGGGTTCCAGCGCTGGCTCTACTCTCCCAGACGCCGCATTGTTCGCATCCGCGGGTGGAAACTTAGGGAGTGGTGCTGCTTCCGGGGTTGATAGAGTTTCGTTTCCTGGTGGCTGCACATTTGGTGTCGCGGCCGGTGGAAGGTTCGGCAACACGGGAGCTTGGCCTCGATCACCGAATGGATCTTGAAGCGGGTTGATCGGAGCGCCCGGCGTTGCAATGGGAGGGGCCGCAGCTCCTGGATCCTGGTAGCTTACAGGGACGACATTGTTGGATCGCAAGCGATTCGGAGTCGTCGCGGTGTTCGTTCGTCGCTGACCACTTGATGGGGCGGCTGCGGGTTTAGCTGCTGCCTGACTGGTGAGAGGCTGTTTTGTGGCAGGCTGCTTGGTGGAAACGGGCGTGACCTTTTCGCTGGAACGCCATCGCAGCACCACTTCACCGCCACCTAGCCCCACAGGCTCCGATGGAAGAGGCTGAGCCTCACGCGGCTGAAACTGGCCCGGTTGGGTTTGTCCCAATTGAGTTTGTCCCAATTGAGCTTGTGTTGGCACAGCGGGCTGAGCCTGATTCGCAACGCGAGCCTGACTGGCGGGACGCGGTTGCGAACGAAACGGATTGACGGGAACGTTTTCTTGGGCAACCAGCGCGACCGAAGATGTCGCACTGAAAGTTGCCCCAGCAATAAGCGATAGGAGCCAATATTTCGTGCTATTCCGGACTGTAGTTCGGAGCTTCTTGCGTAATAGCGATGTCATGGGGATGGTTCTCTTTGACGCTCGCGACGGATACCTGGATAAACCGCGCTTCCTTACGCAGTTGTTCGATGTTCCGGGCACCACAATAACCCATGCCAGCCCTTAAACCACCAACCAATTGATACACGAAATCAGCGAGCGGGCCCTTAAACGGAACACGCCCTTCCACACCTTCGGGTACCAATTTGGACAAGTTATCTTGGCTAGCTTGGCGGTAGCGTTCGCTGGACCCTTTGGCCATCGCCCCAATCGAGCCCATTCCTCGGTACGCCTTAAAGGTTCGACCTTGGTAAAGAATGGTTCGACCAGGACTTTCGGCTAAGCCCGCAAACAATCCACCGATCATACAGCTGTGAGCTCCTGCAGCGATTGCTTTGGTGATGTCACCGCTATAACGGATTCCTCCGTCGGCGATGATGGGCACACCAGTTCCCTCGGCTGCTTGAGCTGCTCGATACACCGCTGTGATTTGCGGAACACCCACACCTGAGATAACTCGTGTCGTGCAAATCGATCCAGGCCCGATACCGACTTTAACGGCATCGACTCCGGCAGCGATCAAATCGCGACAGCCTTCTTCGGTGGCAATGTTTCCAGCGATCACATCGATGGACCAACGCTTCTTCAGGGCCTTAACCGTTTCGATCACATTTAATGAATGGCCGTGGGCGCTATCGACCACCAACACATCCACTCCCTTGCCAATCAACTCACCGGCTCGGTCTAGATCGAACACTCCAATCGCCGCACCGACTCTTAAGCGCCCTTGCTCGTCTTTGCAAGCATTGGGGTAGCGCTTCATCATGTCGATGTCACGAATGGTGATCATCCCTGTCAGTCTGTATGAATCGTCAACCAGTAAAAGTTTCTCCACCTTTTTAGCCGTTAAAATCTTCTCAGCTTGCTCAAGCGTTACAGTCCCTTTTGCTGTCACTAGATTATCACGGGTCATGACCTCCGAAATGGGCTGTTCGCCCTTCTCTAGAAACCGCAGATCCCGCTTTGTTAATATCCCAGCTAGTTTGCCTGTGTTATCCACAATGGGAATGCCGGAAACATTTTGCTGAGTCATCACATCGCGAGCTCGCGCGACAGTGTCTTGAGGTGTCAGAGTGACAGGGTCAACAATGATCCCGTTGGCGCTTCTTTTTACTTTCGTGACTTCTTCCGTTTGGGCTTCCACGGGCATATTTTTGTGGATGATGCCTAGACCACCCACTTTGGCCAAAGCGATCGCCATATCGCTTTCGGTCACAGTATCCATCGGGGCAGAGAGAAACGGAATCTTCAGTTCAATGTTTCGTGTCAGCCGCGAGCTGACGTCCACTTCAGCAGGCATAACCTCGCTGTAACGTGGCTCAAGAAGAACGTCATCAAATGTGATGCCTTGGTAGAGAAGTTTCTCTTGCATGTTGAACCGTTGGTTTGTCTGTCACCGCAGCAACCAAGCGTAAATGCCTGATGCGGTCTAAGCTAGTAAAAGCGAACCATTATGGCCTGCTGAGAGCTTTTTCGCAATTGTTCCCGTATTTCACTATTTGATGATCTGATAGTGCCTTTTTGTTGCTGTGTTTTTTTGATAACTGCTTGTTTGTTCTTTTGGCTGTGTCGTGATTTGTGTTTGCCAGTACTTATTCTTCGACGGATCCCGTTGTTGCGGCCGTTTCGGTTGCAGTGGGAAACAAATCAGCCAGCAAACGATCGTCGGCGGGATCGATCGAGCGCAAATGCAAAGTGAGCTTATTACCGGTGCGAACGCCGAGCACGGTCACTCCCTTCTCGCGTTGAATCTGTTCCGACCATTGATCGAAACTCTTGAGCTCAATTTCCAACGCAATACCTGGCAATGTACAGTTCTCCCACACATAGTCGCCAATCGCTTCCGCTCGTTCCACGATTTGGCAACTTGTGATCGGCTCGCTGCTTTGAATCTGAAACTCTAATCTCTTCGCGCGGTCTTTGAGATTGGCTACCCCGTTGGTCAACATCGCCCCAACAGGTTGCTGTTGCCAGGAGATCTTGTCGGGTTGCTTGGTCACGACCAACTGCAACATACAGGCCAGCAAAGGATGGACTTCTAAGCGTAGCTTGCGGGCTGCTTCGCGAAGTGCCGAGATGTAACTGCTTGAGCCCAATATAATTCCGCATGCAGGGCCCCCGATGAAACGATCGCCAGGAACAATCACCATCGATGATCCGCTGCTTAGACGACTTGCGACTCGAGTTATGGGCAAGGCTGTTGTTTCCAAGTCGATCAAGGTCCCATTCAAGAGGACTTCGGCATGAACCACGGAGTGTGGTGTTTTTACTTGCCGAAGATCGATCGCGGTGAGCGAGCCAGCAGTGGACGATGCTCCAGCATTACTTGGGCTCAAACGCAACACGCCATGGCGAGTTCCCTTCAAGCCATGCAAAAAATCTTGCTCACTGCAATGAGTGATCGATCCAATGGGAATCGAAGGTTTAGCGGAAGTGTCAAGGCAATTTCCAAGATGTGAGTCTGCGTTCCAGCTCACATAATCACCGCGTGGAACAAGCCAACCGTCGGAGGCTTGGGGCAGATGATTGAGTAAGCCGATCGCATGTTCGACACTGATGACCACCAGGGCGTCTTCTGCTCCAGATTGTTGGCATAATGTCTCGCGGAGATTTTCTTCAATCGTTTTGGTGGTAAGGTAACTGAGCATTCGGGCTGCTTGATCGGCAACGCCCAGCGGCAATGGGACGCCCCCTAAAGTCGAATGAAAGATGCGACCTGTTCCATTGATCACAGCCGCATTGAGTGGCACAGGGCTATGACCGGTGTGCAACGTCGACTCCATCCACTGCTTCGCTTGCTGCCAAATTTCCTGGATTTGCCCAGGAGCTTGCATATCGGGCCAACCAATTTTCTGAGCCGCATCCTTTACGGCTTGAGTTAAAGCAGGTTGATGCAAAAGTTCCAAAACCTTTTTGGCGGCGGCTGGTGGAATGATCTGTTGCAAGCCACTTGGTATACGAAACATCGGATGGGCCTCGGAGAAGCTTTGGTTTATGGGATGCGCCATCCCACTATGCGAAGGGACAGGTCGCATTAAAATCGAAGTTGTTGAAAACAAAATCAGTATAGCAGGTTTGGGATCGTCTCGTTTTGAGGTAGGCTTCAAATCGAAATCGACCCTGTGCACAAGTTAACTTAAGCGGCGCTAGAACCAATGACTCACGCAGAACAGGTAAACACACTTTTGAAAATCGGAGTGGTAACGGTTTCCGATCGCGCCAGTTTGGGTGTCTACGAAGACCGAAGTGGGCCTGCCCTCGTCGAGTATTTTACAGAGATCATGCGAGTGGAACTCTGTTTTGAAAAACGGCTGGTGGCGGATGAGCAAGCGGAGATTGAAGCTGCTCTATGTGAATTGGCAGATGAAAAGCAGTGCGGACTGATTGTAACCACCGGTGGCACTGGCCCAGCACCAAGAGATGTCACGCCCGAAGCGACCATGGCGGTATGTGAGAAGTTGATGCCCGGTTTTGGTGAGCAGATGCGGCAAGTGAGTCTGCAATATGTCCCCACGGCAATTCTGTCCCGACAGACAGCCGGTATTCGCGGCAAATCGCTGATCATCAATCTCCCAGGTCAGCCCAAAGCGATTCGACAATGTCTGGATGGAGTGATGCCAGCGATCCCATATTGTTTGGAGTTAATCGGCTGGCCCTACCCTGCCACCGAGTCGCCACTTTGGCAAGCTTTCCGTCCCAAAAAGTAAGTAAACTCTAGTAGACGGTAACACTTGCGGTTTAATATTCCGGCCGTACGCGGTTTCAATCTCATTGAAGTGAC